>JAJXWN010000175.1 GCA_021781595.1 bacterium
CTTTGCCGATCATCGCGATCGGCGCGGCGATCTCGTACACCTGCGGCGTGACGCTCAACCAGACGGCGACCGGCCTGACGTCGCTCGGGCAGAACCCACCGTGATCCGGCGCGCTCGCGGGACCGCCTTGCCCGAGACGGCGTTGATGATCGGCATCGTGCTGCTGATCTTGCTCGGAGCCTCGCAGCTCGCCATCATCAGCTTTACGCAGGCCTCGGTCAACGGTGCCGCGTTCATCGCCGCGCACGAAGTCGCGAGCGATCCCAATGCAAGCGCTGCGTCGGTCATCAATCAAACCTTTCCGCAACTCGGGAACGCCACCGTAACGCTCACGCCGGGAAACAACGTGCTGTCGGCCGTCGTCACCCAGAGCGTCGGCGGCTTCATCCTCCTGCCGGGCGTGGCGTCGACCTATCAAGTGGTCGGCGGCGATGTCGAGTACGCGCCTACGGGCGTGCAGGCAACGCCTGCGCCGTTCGCCTTTGCGATCACGGCGACGCTGGACAACTACTGCCCCTACCACGGGCCATGCTCGCTGCCCTCGAGCTATTCGATGTATCTGGCGCAAAATATGAATCCACAAGGCGCCGGGAACGGCGAGAACGGGACGTTTTCGGAGTGGCAATGCCATCAACAGTATTTCGCCGCGCTCGTTCAAGGGAACGGATTCTTTCCGCAGGCGCGCCCGACGCCAAGTTCGCTCTACGATCCAAATAACCACGATTCGCCCGAGTATCCGATCTACGCATGGGATACGGGGAACCACACGTGCAACAGCGGCAACTAGACGGCCAGCGCGGCCAGACGCTACCGTTTTGGGCCGTTGGAACGCTGGTCGTGCTCTCGCTGCTGTTCTTTACTGCGAACTACCTCAACGTGGTTGCGTGGCAGATTCGCGCGCAGAACGCGGCCGACTCCGCAGCCTCGGTAGCACTCTCCGTCCAAGCCAACAACTTCAACGAGATATCGACGATCCTGTATGCGGCCGCGCTGGACGAAAACCGCCTGCGCTATCTCAATCAAGCGCTGCTGAACACGATCTACGGCGTCGGCGGCTGCGATCCGAGCCCCGGCGGGACGTGCGATCAAAATTATCAAACGCTGCTCTCCGAATACAACGTCGCGCTCAACGGGTATACGGCGGACATCCAACTGATGGGCCAGGCCAACAATCTCTCGCAAGGCGGCCAGCAAGCCGACGCCCGTAAGGCGATCGCCGCACTTGGCACCAGTTGTTCGATCTCCGACTGCGCCTTTACGTATACCGTCATCGACACGAGCACCTATCCGGTCAGCGGCGGCAACGGACAGGACGATTCGCACCACAGCCTACTCGCGCCTCAGCGCGTAGACGTGACCGCTTGCAGGAACGTGCCCTACTTCGTACCGCTGTTGCTCAAGCTCGGCGCGGGTGCGTCGTTCCAGGCGCTCGGGCGCGCGGCGGACGCCGTGATTCCTGCAGACACGCAGGTGTTCGATCCGGGGACCGCCATCAATCCGCAGACCGGTCAACCCTACCAGCCGCCCGAGCCGCAATGGGCGCAAGCTTACAGCGCGCCTGCGTACACCGTGGATTTCAGCGCTCTGCAAGTGAATCTCAACTGGTATAGCGCCGGCTCGATCGCTCCGTACGACGGCAGCATCTCCCAGGGGAATGGGGGCGGGGAGTACCAATGTTCGTAGCACGCAGCGCGGGCACGGCGCGCGGCCAAACGCTTATCGAAACAGTCATCGCGCTGCCGGTCGTGCTGATCGCACTCTTCGGCATTCTGTACGTAGCGCGTTTGGGCGTCGTCAACGAGCGCGCGCAGCTCGCTCTTCGCTATGGTGGGATCGCGGCATTCGACACCGGTTCCAGCGCCTACAGCGCGGCGAACATCTACGCGAACCTTTCGGGCGCGGAGCCGCCGTCGCCGTGTCCGACCCCGCCGGCGGGGGCCTTCAGCAACGGGGCGCCGTTTCCGGGGCCGACCAGCGCACCCTTCTGGCAGCCAGATCCCAATGCGACGCCGAACACGACGTGCACGCTGGCCGTTACGGGCCTCGGAGGCGCGCAGTTCCTCGCCTCTCACTACTTTACGGCGACTTCGCTGAGCGTCACCGCGGGCGTGGATATCCCTTCGTTCCTGCAAAACATTCTCGGCGGCCAAACGACGAACATTGCGACGATAAGCGACTCGTTCGTGCACGCAGCCTATCCCGGGATAATCCTGTACTGCAGCTCGGAGGTGCGCAGCCGGGTGCAAGGTGCGATCACCGCGCAGGGTTCGTCCACGCCGCCGACCCCGATCCCCAACGGTTCTACGCCGCCGCCGGCGCCGCCGTACAACAGCTCGTGCCAGTAGCCGCGGAACGGACCTACGCCCTGCCGATGGAGCGCCGGCTCGATAGATACTCGCGCAAGAGTTTTTTTGGATCGCGCGCGCAGATCCGCGTTGCGGATGGGACCGCCTCCGCGCAGTTGGCATTCGTTGGATACGACCGGCGTGGCGGCGTAGCGAGTTACGCGGTGCGTTTTTTGAACGAAAGCTCGATGCCGCTGCGCGCGCGCCTGTGCTGCGCAAAAGGCAGGCACGAGACGGTTCTCGACTACCCGAGCGAGATCGAGATCGCTCCGTTTTCGGTCAAAGACGAGATCTTTCCGGTACGCGTCGGCGAAACCGGGCCCTACGATCGCGCGATCGTCGAGATCGAAGGTGCCGGCGTCGCCTTCCGCGCTGAAGCGCCGGGACCGCCGCAGCCGCAGCCGCGCATCGTCGGTTATCTCCGATGGGCGGCCGCATCTGTGGTGTGCTTGGGGATCGCCGCGTTCGGGCTTGCGGCCGCCGCGCCGCGCATCGTATCTTTCGACGCGCCGCCGAAGATGACGGCGGGCACCACGCTCCAGATTCCCTACGTCCTTGGCGGTATCGGCACGCTGCAGTACGACGTGCGCGCCGCCGGCGGACGGCAGGTCGCAGCGGGGATGGTGCCGGCGAGCGCCGGTATCGTACAGGTTGCCATACCGGCCTCGCGCGGCGCGAGAACCTATCGCGTCGATCTGCGCATGACCGGTCCGCTCGGCAGCGTGCGGCGTTCGGCGTCCGTGGTGGCGCTCTCGACCGCACGCATGCCGGCGGCGCCGGGGCGATCGATCGCTCCGGGCGCGGTTGCATCGACGCTGATCGGAGCGCTCTCCGTCTCTTCGGCGCCGGTGCGAGCCGGCGGACCGCTTCGCGTGGCGTACACCGCGACCGCGTCTTCGGGAAAGGTCTGGCTGCTCGGCCTCGGCGGGCGCGTCTGGGCTACCGCCCCGTTCGCTGCCGACGGCACGAGCGTGCTTCGGGTGCCGACGAATGCGGCCGGCCGCGAGATGCGCGTCGTGCTGCAAGTACGCGACGGCGCCCGGCAGGCGATGTCGAGCGTCGGAATCGTCGTCGAACCCCACAGCTCGGCCGTCGTGGGCGCTGCGCTGCCGGGCGTTCCACCCGATAGCTCGGCGACGCGCATCGACCTCTCGCAAGCGCGCGTTGTCTCGGGCGAGAACGTGACGGTCCGCATTGCAGGCCCGCACGACGACGTGCGCGTGACGCTCACGGACGCGCGCGGGCAGACCCTAGAACAGGGCGACGCGTCCGCTCAAGAAGATGCGGTCGCGCTCAGCGCGCCGGCGGTCGGATCGCCGACGACCTTCTACGTCGTCGCCGCGATCTCGCACGGCGTATCGCAGACGAGCGTCGTCCGCAAACTCGTCGTCACGCCTTAACAGGTTAACAGGTTAACGCGCTCGGTCATCACAAGGAAACACCTCGGCAGTTTCCGTATGTGAACATCGGGTCGTGACAAATGACGAGGAAGGCGATATGTCCGCGCAGATCCTCACCGAACTCGTGAATCTGAAAGATTTCGTCGGCGAACGCCTCGATCGCGTCGAGCATCGCCTCGACGGCGTCGAGCATCGCCTCGGCATAGTAGACACACGCCTCGACCGTATCGAAGTGCGGCTCACGAGCATGGACGGGCGCCTCAGCGGTCTCGAACGGCAGTTCGACGATCTTCGCCGCGACCACCGCAAACGCCGCGACCCCTAGCCGCGCCTCTACGGCGCACCGGTAACGTAGCGCGGTTCTCCATAGTCCCGAGGACTTGCGATTGCGAGAGATGGTGTCATCGTAAACCGATTACTCTACGTCACTTATAATAGTTGACAGCAGAGAGGATTTCATGGTACTGTCGCTTGGGAGTACAAACATGACCGCAACGTGGGCACCGACCATCGAGCATCTACAACCGGCGAAACGGCCGGATGCCTTGACCGAGGTGCGCCCGCTCCTCGAACGCATGGTGACGGCCTACAGTCCGGCGACGGCTGCGGGGATCCTGGGAGTCGATAAGTCCGCGGTGAGCCACTGGCTGAGCGGCAAGCGCACGATTAGCTCGCCGATGCGCGCCCGGATCATAGAGGCGCATGACATCCTCTCACGCGTTCACCAGGTCTTCAATCCGACGCTCGCTGCGCGGTGGCTGGTCGGCCACGAGCCGTTTCTCGGCGGAGCGCGCCCGATCGACGTGCTGGGATTACGTGGCGCGACGCCCGTCATCGATGCGCTAGATGCAATCGCGTGCGGCGGATATGTATGATGCTTTACCGCGTCTTTCCGTACTTGGCAGGCGCCGCCGCTGACGAACCCGGCGGCGCTTTCTTTCGTCCACACGGGGGCAAGAATCGTGCGGACGCAACGGATGGATCGTATCGCTGCCTCTACGTAGGTGATACGCCCGAGGGCAGCATCGCTGAAGCGTTCGGGCGCTTCGACTCCTGGGATAAGGCGCTCCTTGAGGCCGATCCGGCGACGCCCCTCCTGCCGAGATCTCGCTTCGCGCTTGCGACCTACGGGATGCACGAGGACGAAAAAATACGGGATCTCGACGACGCGCGCGTGTTGGTGGCAGAA
>JAJXWN010000176.1 GCA_021781595.1 bacterium
CGCCGACGACGACAACGCGCTGATCTCGAAGTACCTTACCGATCCGATGCGGCCGCTCTTCGACGATGCGATCGCGGCGGCTACGGCAACCGGCTCGACGTTCAAGATGGTCACCGGATCCGCCGCAATCACCGAGGGCGTCGTGCGTCCTAATCAAATCATCTACGACCCCGGCTATTGGAACTGCGGCGGCTACGTGGCGCGCGACATCGTCTCGGGCGGCTTGGGCGACACCACCTTCGTGCCGGCGCTGGCTGCATCGTCGGACGGCTATTTCTATCAGCTCTCGTGGGGTTTGGGAAACAAGCGCTTGCGGAAGTGGGCGCTGCTTTTCGGCATCGGCAAGAAATCCGGCATCGATCTTCCCGGTGAAATATCGGGGAATTGGCCGACGAATGCGTGGATGATGAAGGTTTACGGCGTCCCGCTAGAACCGAGCGACGTCTGCAGCCTCGGTATCGGCCAGGGAGCGATGCAAGCGACGCCCGTCCAGATGGCCAACATCGCGTCGGCGGTCGTCAACGGCGGCACGCTCTATCATCCGCGCATCGTTTGGCAGATTCGCGCACCCGACGGCCGCATCGTCAAATCGTTCCACCCATCGATCATTCGCCACGTTCCGGCATCGCCGGCGGCGTTAAAGGCGGTACGCGCCGGAATGGCCGCGGTCACCGGTCAGGTCGGGACGGCGTACGGTCTAGCCATCAACGGATTGCCCTTCGCCGGTAAGACGGGGACGGTCGAGACCGGCGGCGGAAACGGTCCGAACACGACTTGGTTCGTCTGCTGGGCGCCGATCCACCACCCGAAGCTCGTGATCGCGGTCTTCGTCGACCGCAGCGGCGGCTACGGCGCGACCATTGCCGCGCCGATCGCACGGCAGATCATGATGCAGTACTTCCGCATAAAGAGCTAAGGTAATAGTGGCGCATCCGGATGCTGCGCCAGCGCACCGTCGATCGCGGCGCGAACGACCGGATCGAACTCTTCGCGAACGGCCTCGCGCAGCACGCGCGCGCTCCACGGCGTCGCGATCGTGCCCAAACGTTCGACCAAAGCCAAGCGCAACGGCGCATCGCAGTCTATCAGGGTCGCGTCGATCTCGAGGGGCCAGCGTACGGTTCGGCGCCGCGACGCAACGCGCACCAGCAGCGTTCCGGCAGCGAACGATGCGAGACCGAACGCGAATACGGCGCTCAGCGCGAGTGCGAGGCTATTCGACGGCAACGCGAGCGGCGGCGCGTAACTGCTCCAGCACCGCGACCAGCGCCTCGTCCAGCGCGTGATTAGCGCTCGTCGCCAAGATGCGATGAAACTCCGGCATAGGCAACGCTTCGAGCATCGAGAGCACGCGCAGCAGCTCCGCGCGATAGGCGCCGAGCGTTCCACTGCGCGATCCGTTGAAGGCGATCTCGGTGCCTAGGAGATGCGCGGCGACGATCCACGGTACGACCGAACCAAGGGGCGCCGTCTCGAGTTCGGGGGCCAGTGCTATCAGCGATTGCACGTCGATGGGACCGCTCAGGCGCACGGTCTCGGGCTCGCGCGCGACGTGCGTGCTCGGCGGCGCCGCGAGCAGACCGGCGACCAGCCCGCGCAACGCCAAGCGGCTCTCGCGGTCCTCCAAGTCGCTTCCGGTAACCGTCAGGCGCGGAATGCCCAACCGCACGAAGAGGCGATCGAGCGGAAGGCGGACCGCAAGGCTCGCTTCGGCCATGCTGCGTTCGAGCGGTTCGGGTGCGGCCATCAGGTGTTCGGGGAAGAGCATTCGTATGGCGAATACGTGCGGAATCAATCCACCGCCGCCGCTCTTCTCCAGCGTGCGCACGGCGTGCGTGAGCCGTTCGAGCGTGAAATCGACGTATCCCACCGGCGACGTCAGCGGCGTCTCGTCGACCGGCCGTGCCGGTTCCGCCGCGAGCGCGACAGGCTCCGGCTCGGCCGCCGCGGGTGGCGGTACCGGTAGATCTTCGATCGTGTCGGCGATGCGCTCCGGCCGTTCGAGAGCCGGAAACGCGCGAGCGACCGAGATCGGCGTGCCGGCTGCGGAGGCTTCGAGCGAAGGCGACGACACCACACGTAGCGTCGGTGCTGCAAGCGCCAGCGACTTGCCGCCGTCCCATTCGAGTACCACGCGCGTGTCGATCGCGGTCCCGGCCTCTAGCGGCGCTACGACCATCATATCCCAGCGCACGCGCACGTCGATACCCGGGTTGATATCGCTTAGCGCGAGTCCGCGCTGCGACCACAGCGGCGAGACACCGAGATCGTCGGGTACGCAAACGCCGTTGAGCGCGGTGCTCGAAGGCACGTAGACCGCGAGGTTGGTCGGCACGGCACGAAGCGTGAGGCGCTGCGCGGGCCCGTCACCGGTGTTGCGTATCCGCAGCTCGTAGGCAACGCGTTCGCCCGCATTCACCTGATCGGCCGGCATCGCGCCGAGCTCTGCGCCCAGCTCGAACTCGGGCTCCGCGTATGTCGCGATTTCGAGCGGCGCGAAGTGGATCGGGCTGATACCGCGACCGTGCAGCGATCCTTCGACGGCCAGCGTGCGTTCGCGCTTCGGAGGGCGGATCAATCGTAACGTCAGGCGCGCTTCGTGCGTCGTCTCCGCTGCCACGTCGCCGAAGAGCAGCGCGGCACCGTCGCGGCGCGCGTTCTGGGCGCGTTCGAGCGCGAGTTCCGGCGGTAGTTCCAGCTCCATTCGGGCGTCGCGCAAGACGTCGGAGCCGTCGTTCGAGAAGCGAATCACGACGTCGGCAGTGTGATTGGGCCGCAAGAAGTCGCTTGACTGCAGTTCCCACGCGCAACGCTCGGCGGAGAGTCGCGGGCGCGAGCGCACGACGACCGTTCCCGCGCCGAGATCGAACGAGCCCGCGTCGAACTCGAGGACGGCACCGAGCGTGACGTGCGTGCGATCGGGAACGGGCGACGCAACGCGCGCACGTATCGAAAACGTCCGTTCGATGTGCGGCTGCACCAGACCCAGGTCGAGCGGGGCTTCGTACGGCAGCGGTTCTTCTGGCGATTCCGCAACGCGCACGTTCTCGAGGAAGGCGCCCGGGATCACTCGCAAGCCGACGCTGCGTTCGGCCGAGGTCCCGTCGTTGAACGCGTGAGCCGTGAAGAGCAGGTCCTCGCGCGCGTTGACCACCGCGCGATCGACTTCGATATAGTTGCGCGCGCGCGTGAAGCGTGGAGCGACCCGTACCGCTAGGCGCCGCGCGAAGCGCCGTTCGGAGAGCCGTCCTAAAGCCGGCGGCGCGCCTTTCCAGTGCAGCGTCGCCGCTACCGGCAAGGCGTACTCTTCCCCCGCGGGCACGGCAACGATCGCGCTAAAGCCTACTTCGACGACGTGGCCGGCCGCGATCGAGCCGAGCGAGAACGTCGACCCGGGGAAGCTATCGTCGCCGACGGGTTGACCGTCGAGATGCGCCGAGCCCGGCGCATAGGCCAGGCCCGCCGGAAGTTCGAACGCGATTGAAACGTTCTGCGCGGTTCCGGTTCCAGAATTGACGGCACGCAGCACGATCGGCACGCTCGTTCCCGGCGTTACCAAATCGTCGCAGTGCACGACGAGCGCCGTCTCCTCGTTGTCAAAATCGACCGGGGAGCTGACCGTGATCTCCGGCGACCTTAACGCAAACTCGGCGCATTCGTTAGCGGAGACCGCTCCCTCGACGCTGATTCGCGTCCCATCGGCTAGCGGCGTCTCGATCGCAGCCTGGTATTCGACGACGACTGATTGCCCGGGGAACAAGACCGGCGCAACGATCGTCTCGCTGCCGTAATCGAACGGCTCGCCGCGGACGTCGAGCAGAACCCGGCCGCCGACGCGCGCACTCCTCGCGACGTAGCGCGTGTGTTCCGGAACCGGCAGGACCGCGAGCAGATCGTGCGCGCTAGACTGCCCGCGGTTCGCGATAGTCGCGCGAATCGCTATGGTGTCGCCGGGCTTCGGCGTATCGGGCGCGACGATCGTTACCTGCGTCTCTGCGTTTTGCAGCATCGGCCGGCTGCGCACGAGTAGGTGCTCGACGTTCGAGGCCACCGGTGCGGTCTGATCGCTCGCGAGCGCGGCCGCAAACTCCAAGCTCGTTCCGTCTTCGATCGTATCGTTGACGCGGAAACTGCACGCTACGTGGCGCAGCCCGTTCGGCGGAAGATCAGCGAGCGCGGCGCCTTGCGCGGCGACGAAGTCTTCTCCCGGCGGCAACGGCGCGTCGTCGACGGCGTCGGTGCCGGAAACGTGCGTTACGCCGGAAGGAAGCGCGAAGCGAACGCGTACGCCCGTTGCCGGCGCGCCCCCGAGATTCGAGAAGCTAAACTCCGCACGAATCGTCTCGCCGGGCGTCACCATACGCTTGGGCGTTACGACGAGCGTCCGAAGAGTCTCCGTAAGCGCCGGCGAACCCGGCGCGAAGATTCCGGTCAACGTGCTTGCAGCCACGCGCTCCCCTTTCCCTATCGTCCGCAACGCACCCTATGGTCGGCGCGCGTCATTCGAGCATCGCGAGCGTCTGCAACAGGGTACGCGTACGGTGCCCCGGGCGCTCGCTAGCGTAGCGATGCACCTCGCCTATGCTGCCCGCGCGCGCGAAGGCACGCGCTGCGGCCAATGCAACCGCCTCAGAGGGGTCGTCGAGCGCGTGCAGCAAGAGGCTCCGTGAGGCTTCGTCGTCGATTGCGCCCATCGAAAAGATGAGATCGCAACGCGCGGATTCGGCGAGTGCGGCAAACTCGCCGAAACGGCCGGCGCTCGGAATCGGCTCCGGCGGCGAGCCTTCCGCGCGCGGCGGCCTAGGGGCGAACGCCGCGTATGCGCCGGCGGCGATTCCCACGGCAAAGAGCCCGACGACGACGGTAACGAGCGGCGCCATCAAACGGGCTCGGTCGCCGGCAGCGCCAAGCGCGCGGTATC
>JAJXWN010000177.1 GCA_021781595.1 bacterium
AAGATTCCGCCGAAACCGGAGCCGAAGCCCGAGCCGATCCCGACGCCGCTGCCGACCCCGGTCCCAACCCCGAAGCCGCAGCCGATTCCAACCATGCCGCCTGTGATTCCGCCCCCGCCGGCGACCGTCGTCAGGTCGTTTCATAAGGTGAGTATCATTCCCATCATCCTATGGGGCCTCTTCGGGCGCCGCAACACGACGACCAATAACTACTACTACAACACGATCACTACGCCACTGCCGCCGCCGGCCTTCTGTCCCTGAGTCCTTATGCTCAACCGAACGGTCACGTTCCGCTCTGCCGTCCTACCGCGTGGATCCGTACAATGAGAGTTGTGAATGGATGGCTAGGCCGGTTAGCGGCCGTACTCTTCGCTCTCGCCGTCGCGCTACCCGCGACGGCTCCGGCGCAGACCCCCTCGCAGCCGCTCGCGGCGGGCGCGGCGTATACGATCCACCCAGGCGACCAGCTCGGCGTACAAGTCTTCGGCGACCCGACGCTGACGCAGGACGTGATGGTCCTCGACGACGGTACGGTAGTCTACCCGCTGCTTGGGAGCGTGCACATAGCAGGCGAGACGGCAGATCAGGCCGCGATCACCTTCAAAGAACGTTTGCTGACCTACGAGCGCGATCCGATCGTGACCGTGAGCATTCTGAAGCTCGGTCGGCCGACGGTGATGGTGCTCGGCAACGTCAAGAACCCCGGCAAGTACCGGCTTCCCCCCAACGCCCATCTCACCGACGCGATTGCGGCGGCCGGGGGCTTGGGACCGGTCAACGGCCTCTATCCGGACGCCCGTGTCTCCGGCTCCAACGGCAATGTCACGAACGTTTCGCTCGAGCGCCTCCTCCGCGACGGCGACGTGTCGCTCGACCGGGCGCTCTCGGACGGCTCGGTCGTATACGTGCCGAGCCCGATCACCTTCAACGTCGACGTGCTTGGAGCGGTCGACCATCCCGGCAAGGTTCAACTAGAGCGCGGCGACACGCTCTCGGTTGCGATCGCAAAAGCGGGCAACAGTGCGGCGGCGCGGGCGGATCTCAATCGGATTTTTCTGACTCGCCTCAACCCGGACGGGAAGAAGGTTACCTATCGCATCGACCTCTACCGTGCGCTGCAGAGCGGCGATAGCCGTTACGACGTGCAGATGCAAAAAGGCGACGTCGTATTCGTGCCGCAGGAGACTCAGCGGCAGGGCGGCTTCTTATACCCGTTGCTCTACGTTCTGCGAAAGGTGTTCCTTCCGTAGGGGGCCGCGATGTATGTACTAGCATCACCTGCAGTGCCCGCCGGCGGCGCGAGCACGGAGCACGATCTCGTCTCGTTTTTGCGAATCTTTACGCGCCGCAAGGGCGCCATGGCCGTGACCTTTGCAGCATTCTTCCTGCTAGTCGTCGCGCTGACGCTGCTGGCGCCGAAGACGTATACGACGCAAGTGCAGTTGATTGCGGGGAATCCCGGGAACCCAACACAGACCGGCGGCGCCGCTGCAAGTAACCTCCCGATTTTGAACGCACTAATCCTTGCGAGCGGCGAGCAGAGCGCCGAGACGTACGCGGCCCTCTTTCAAGAGGTGCCTGTCGCCCAGGCCGTCATCCAGAATCTGCATTTGAACGTGCCGCCGGGCGCGTTGCTCGAGCACGTCAAAGTTCAGCCGGTTACGAACACCGCGCTCTTGACGCTTACGGTAAACTGGTCGGACCCGCAGATGTCTGCAGATATCGCCAACGGCTTCGGAAACGCGATCGTCGACCGTCAGCGCGAACTCGTCGCAAGCCAGGCCGAGACGGCGCTTACGTTCCTTTCAGGGCAGCTGCCGCCGGCAGAAGATGCCATGCGCGCTGCCAACGATGCATTGGCCCGCTACGAAGCGCGGCATCGCATCGCCGACATCAATTCCCAGACGCAGTCGCTCGTTACCAGCATCGCCAATCTCGATACGCAGATCGATCAGAGCCAGGTCGACCGGCGCCAGGCGCAAGCGGAGATACAGAGCGTACAGGGCCAACTCGCAGGCACTTCCGCGACCATCACCGGCGGAACGCAGGTCGCGGCCAATCCCGTTCTAGCGCAATTACAGCAGCAGTTCGCCCAGGTCAATTTGCAACTCGCCACGGCGCTGCAGAAGTTTACGGGCCGTCATCCGGTCGTGATCGGGCTCAAGCAGCAGCGCCAGCAGTTGCAGCAGGAGATCGCAAAACAGCAGCCGACCGTCGTTGCCGCCACGACCGTCGTCCCCAACCCGGTGTACCAGCAGCTCCAGCAGGAAGCAGCGCAGTATGCGTCCGCACAAGATGCCGCGTCGGCGCGATACAAGGAACTCGAAGTTCAGCGCAAGGCGCTCGACCCGAAGTTAAAGCACCTTCCGCTCGAAACGGCACGATTTGCCGATATTGCGCGCCGGGCCAAATCCGCGCAAGACGTTTACGCGGCGTTGTTGCAGAAATATAACGACGCGACCATTGCGAAGACGACGGCCCTGAGCGACGTCACCATAACGCAGCCGGCCACAGCGCAGATGGCGGTCAAGTCTCCGAACGTCAAGCGGAACCTGGCAATAGGCGCGATCCTCGGCCTGCTGCTTGCCGTTGCGGTCGCGTTCATTCTGGATCTGTTCGATAGAAGCGTTAGGGACGAGATACATGCGGAGCGCGAGATCGGCGTGCCGATGCTCTCGGCGATTCCACTCGTCAAATTGCGTGACGGTAAGCCCGAGGAGTCGTGGGTTCGCAATCTCACGGTCGAATCGTTCCTACAGCTCGCATCGTCGATAAAATATGCCGCTGCGGCGCCGGTGCGGACAATCTCCGTGACCAGCCCGATGCGTGGCGAAGGTAAATCGACGGTTGCTTTGAACATCGGACTCGCCATGGCGGAGATCGACCCGCGCGTCTTGCTGATCGACGCAACGTTCAAGAACGCGGCCGGAGAAGCCGCAAGCGATCCGGGTCTGGCCGAGGTCCTCCTCGAAAAGATGCGGCTGCGGGATGCGGTTCAGAGCACTCCATACGGAACGCTCGATTTCCTATCGAGCGGAAGTTGCGCCGGAAACCCGATGCGGTTGCTCCAGCAGCAGCGCTTCGAGCTCATGCTTGCCGAAGCGCTGGAGACGTATGCGAACGTCGTCGTGGATTCAGCCGCGATCAATGGCAACGTCTTTTCGTCGGCGATCAGCCGACTCGTCGACGGTACCGTATTGGTGGTCTCGCAGGGGCAGAGCGACGTTCGCTTGGCGCGCAAGGCGCTCCGGCGCCTCAATCAATCGGGTGCGGACAACCTCCTAGGGTTCGTGCTCAACCGGGTCGTCCCGAGGAAAGACGAGTACGTGTCGCTCTACGTCGATGCCGTGGCGGGCGGTGCGCCGAACGGAGCGGGTGGCAGCCGTACCCCCGAAGAGCGCGTCATGATATCGGCTTGACGGTGTACTTGGTGAAGCGGTCAGTTCTGCAGCTATGGGATGATGCATGCGTTCGTATGTGATAGAAACGCAGAAATTGTTCGTGCCGGCGCTCGTGGCGTTCCTCGAGAAGGCCGGCTTGCAGGTCGAAAAAACTGCGTCTCAGGTCGATCTCCGAGATCTGCTCACCGAGCAGCCGCAGTTGGTATTCATCGATCTCGATTTTCTCGACGGAGAGCCGCTTGAAACGATCAGCATCGTCCGGATGCTTCTGCCCACGGCGGTGATTTGTGCGTACACGACGGTAAAGGGCGGCGTCACGTGGCCTAAAGCGTGTCACTATGCCGGGGCAAACGCCGTCTTCTCGAAGTCGGCGCGGGAAGACGAAGTCGTCGCGGGCCTTCGTACGGCGATCGAAACGGGGTCGTTCACCGACTCGCGTCTGCTCGAACGCGGCGATCGCTAAGCACGTTTCCGTCTTTGGGCCGCCTCTTGCCCGAATACTTCGTTGCTCATCAGTCACGAAGCTACGGCTTCGCGCCTTCCGGCCAAGGACGGCCGTAATGCACGCGGGCACAGGATGTGTACGAGCGTGCTTCTTCGCGCCTCGTCTCCGAACAAACTCCTAGAGCAGCTCCTCGTCGAAATAATCCATGGTATCGCCGTAGATGCCGGCGTCGAAGGACTTGCCGTCGACCGCAACCGCTAGCCCGATCCAATGACTGGCCGAGAGCAGGTTTATCACGTGACCGGTGTCTTCACGATACGGGCAGATCTGCCAGCCGCCCGCCGGGCAGTTGCGAATCTCAGCATCGATGCCGGATTCGATCGCTTGCCATGTGGTTGGCGGCTGGCGCGCTGCGATGTTCTGGCCGGAGAGCAGCATGCTGCCGGCGATCTCGTACTGGCGCGCCGTTCGGCAACCAGCCAACGCGGCGGGGCAGTGGTGCTGATAGATGCCGCGCGATGCCATGGTGTTCGCCCAGTGCTGCGCCGCCACGATCAGCCCGGAATCGAAGTGGAGCGGCGGCTTTGCAAAGCGCGCGCGCAGGCCGTTGACGCGGGCCAGCCACCGGTAGTCGCCCGCGGACGGCGCAACCAGAGCGACGAGTTTCATCGAACTCGTCGTGCCGGGCGCGACGTCGACGATACCGTGGAAACCGACGTAGCCGCTGCCGCGCGGCGGATAGACGGCGACGAACTCCGGGTCGGCATAACGTGCGCCGCCGAACGAGAGCGGGCCGAAGGAACGGGCGAGATTGGTGACCGCAAAAGATCCATCGGGGCCGGTGACCGTGGTCTGCGCGCCGCTCCCATCGACCGGGCTCATATCGGCGCTACGCTGGGGTGAGATCAGCACGACGGCACCGGCGATCGGCCTATGCGTGCGATAATCGACGACCACACCCACGACGGCACCACTACCTACCTCTGCCCCCTGCAGTAAGTCGAAGGGCGAGTTCGGATCGCTTGCCGCGGCGAATCTTGCGGTTGGAGAGGCGAGCACGGCGATGGCTC
>JAJXWN010000010.1 GCA_021781595.1 bacterium
TGCACGCTTGCGTGGAATCGTCCCTTCGGCTGCGAGGGCGTTGAGCGCTGCGAGTGCGACGTAGCGGCGATCGACTTCGAAGTGGGCGCGTAGTTTTGCGCGATAGTCGCTGCGTCCGAACCCATCGGTGCCCAGCGTCGTATACGAGCGTCCCACGAACGGGCGAATCATCTCCGGGAAACTGCGGATATAATCGGTCGCCGCAACGGCCGGCCCTGCGTGCCCTTCGAGCCGTTCTTCGACGAAACTCCGTCGCGGTGTCGCTTCGGGGTGGAGCATGTTCCAGCGATGGGCATCGACGCCGTCGCGTTGTAACTGCGAAAACGAGGTGACGCTCCACACGTCGGCGGCGATCTCGAAATCTTTTTCGAGCAGATCCGCCCCGGCGATGACCTCGCGCAAAATCGCTCCGGAGCCGAAGAGTTGTACGCGCGGCGTTTTCTTGCCGCCTTGACCCGAACGTAAGAGATACATACCGCGCAAGATGCCTTCACGCGCGCCTTCGGGCATCGCCGGATGGGCGTAATTCTCGTTGAGGAGGGTGATGTAGTAGTAGACGTCCTCCTGTTCTGCGAGCATGCGCCGCAGGCCGTCCTGAATGATCACCGCGACTTCGTACCCATAGGTCGGATCGTAGGCGACGCAATTCGGGATGAAGGCGGCGTGAACGTGGCTGTGCCCGTCCTCATGCTGCAAACCCTCGCCGTTCAGCGTCGTGCGCCCCGAGGTGCCGCCGAGTAGGAAGCCGCGCGTGCGCGAATCGCCGGCCGCCCACGCGAGATCGCCGATGCGTTGAAAACCGAACATCGAGTAGTAGATGTAGAACGGAATCATCGGCAAATTGTGGTTGCTGTACGCCGTTCCGGCGGCGATCCACGAAGAGAACGCACCGGCTTCGCAGATTCCTTCCTGCAGAATCTGGCCGTGCTTATCTTCGCGATACCACATCAGCTGCTCGGAATCTTGCGGATGATAGAGCTGTCCGACCGACGAGTAGATGCCGAGTTGGCGGAACATGCCCTCCATACCGAAGGTGCGCGATTCGTCGGCGACGATCGGCACGACGCGCGGGCCGACTTCGGCATCGCGCAGCAGCGAGCTTAAGATGCGAACGAACGCCATCGTGGTGGAGATCTCGCGATCGCCGGTGCTCTGCAGCTGCGCTTCGAAGGCGTTGAGTTCGGGAACGGTGAGCGCAGTCGATTTGCGACGCCGCTGCGGCAGATGCCCTTGTTCGGCGAGCCGATCGCGCAGGTAGCGCATCTCGGCCGAGTTTTCATCGGGTTTAAAGAACGGGATTTCGTCGATTTTGTCGTCGGGGATCGGGATGGAGAAGCGATCGCGGAAGGCGCGCATCTCTTCGAGATCCATTTTCTTCGCTTGATGCGCGATGTTGCGCGCTTCGCCGGCCTCGCCCATGCCGTAGCCCTTAATCGTCTTGGCGAGGATCACCGTCGGCGCGCCTTTGTGTGCGGCGGCTGCGGCGTACGCTGCGTAGACTTTCAGCGGGTCGTGGCCGCCGCGTTGGAGCGCCCAGACTTGCTCGTCGGTCCAGGATGCGACCATTGCGGCGGTCTCGGGATAGCGGCCGAAGAATTGCTCGCGAACGTATTTCCCGTCGCGCGATTTGAACGTTTGATAATCGCCGTCGACGCACTCCATCATCAATTGGCGCAAGCGGCCGTTGCTGTCGGCGGCAAGCAGCGGATCCCAATTGCTTCCCCAAATGACTTTCAGGACATTCCAACCGGCGCCTTTGAAGAAACGTTCGAGCTCTTGAATGATCTTGCCGTTACCCCGAACCGGTCCGTCGAGGCGTTGCAGATTGCAATTCACCACCCAGATCAGGTTGTCGAGTTTTTCGCGCCCGGCAAGCGAGATCGCACCGAGCGATTCCGGCTCGTCCATCTCGCCGTCGCCCAGGAACGCCCAAACCTTGCGGTCGCCGTTATCTTGCAGTTCGCGATCGTGGAGATAGCGCATGAAACGCGCTTGGTAGATCGACATGATCGGGCCGAGGCCCATCGAGACGGTGGGATATTGCCAGAACTCCGGCATCAACCACGGATGCGGATACGAGGAGAGTCCGTGCCCGTCGACTTCCTGGCGAAAATTCAGCAGTTGCTCTTCGCTGATGCGTCCTTCGAGAAATGCGCGTGCGTAGAAGCCGGGCGCGGAGTGCCCCTGCAAGAAGAGCATGTCGCCGCCGAAGCGATCCGACGGAGCGCGAAAGAAATGGTTGAAGCCGACGTCGTAGAGCGTCGCCGCCGAAGCGAAGCTCGCGACATGCCCGCCGAGTTCGCTGCTGGTTTTATTCGCGCGAACGACCATCGCCATCGCATTCCAGCGCACGTAATGGCGCAGGCGCGCTTCGATGGCGGGGTCTCCCGGCATCGCCGGCTGGCGCTCCGGCGGAATGCTGTTGACGTAGGGGCTTTCGAGGCCGAGCGAGACATGTGCGCCGCCGGCTTGCGCCTCGGCGACGAGCGTTTCGAGCAGTGCGCGAGCGCGTTCGGGGCCTTCGGCGGCGAGGACGCCGCGCAGCGCTTCGCGCCATTCCAGCGTCTCTTGGGGATCGGGTTGAGGGGCATGCAGAGCGTCCATGCGCGCGAACTCGCTCCTCACAGCGCGCATCTCCTGCCTGTGGATCGAGCCAATTCTAGCCTAGGAGCGGGCCAATGCTAGAGATTTTCGACCGCGCTCAGATCGACGCGCTCCTCGCGGAGCACGACTCCGATCGCGCCGAGAAGTAACGCGCCGCCGAGCAGCGCGAAGGCGGGAATCGGTTCGCCGAAGATCGCGAGCGCGAGCGCGCCGGCGATGACGGGTTCGAGCAGAGTTGCAAACGAGACCGCATTCGGGGTGAAGTGGCGCAAGCTGGCGTTGATGGCGGTGTGCCCGAGCAGTTGGGAGATGAACGCCATCGCGAGGATGCCCGCCCAGGCGCTACCGGCTTGGAGCGGCGGCGCGGGTTGATGGGCGACGAGGGATGCGACGACGAGCGCGAGGGCGGCCCAACTGAAGGTGCGCGTCACGATCGTGCGCGTGGTGAGCGCGGCGCGCACTTCGCGCACCAGCAGCAAGTACGCGCCGATGGCGACGCTGCCCAGTAACGCGAGCGCATCGCCGAGCAATACGTGCCCCGGAATCGGCGCCGGCGTACGGTCGATGCCGACGACGAGCAGCAGCCCGATTCCACCGACGATAAATGCAGCGGTTGCAAGCCGCGAGAGCGGCCGCTTGCAGACGATTGCATCGTAGAGCGCGGTCCAGATCGGCGTCGTCGTGACGAGCAGCGTCGAGATCGCAACGGAGGTGTATTCAAGCGAGGCGATCCAGAGCGCGAAATGTGCGGCGAGTGCAAAGCCGGCGAATGCGAGCGTGCGGCTCGCGGCGGCATTCGGGCGCGCGCTGCGCGGCTGCGGGCGCAGCACGGCCAGCAGCAGCATCACCAGCGCGGCGATACTCAAACGTGCCGCAGCGACGCCGATCGGCGTACCGTCGAGCAGCGCGTAACGCGCGAAGATCGCCGCCGCTCCGACGGCGATCTGTGCGAAAGCGAGAACCAACACCGCACGCGTCATGCGGCGGCGGTTGTGGGTTGCGGCGTCGACTCCCTTTTAGGTGTGCGCCGTGACGTCGCTGGGTTTGAGTTGAATGCGGAACCAATGCCCCGGATAGCCCGATTGATTCCAGACCTTGAGGAAGAGTTTGGTCGGCGCGGCGCCGGTCCAGCCGGAGAGCACCCAGTTCACGACGATGTGCTGTTTTGGGTGCAACGATGTGGCGGCGAGAATCTTCGTTCCCGGTACGTTGATGGCATCGGGCGTGCTCTCGCTCATCTGCGAGCCGTCTTTGAGTTCGAAACCGACCTCCATGTGCGGAACGCCGACATCGTTGTTCCCGTTCGGGTTCTGCTCGGTCGCGGTGATGACGACGTAGCCGGGGCCGCTGAAGCCCTGCCCTTCGAGAACGGGAACGCTCGCGGTCGCCGAGGACGGATAGGTCTCGATTTTATCGATCCGCAGATTCACGACGCCGGCGCGGAAATATTTGTGGAGCGGCGCGTTCTTGATGGCGGCGGCTGCGGGGGCCGCGATCAGAACGGCGATCAGGAACGGCAGGGCGGCGCGTAGTGGAAGCAGTTGCATGGGTTCCGAATCCCTCCGATAGTAGTGCAGAGGCATCCGCCGAGACGGTGGTGCCGATGCGCTGAGTATACGCTCGCTTGGCTTGCCGAGGCAAGGGCGGTGCATCTGCTAGGACGGCGTATCTGGTTTCCGAATTCCTCAGGGTCGCTGGTTTCTCGCAGGGTGGTGCTGATGTATATATTCCAATACGGCTCGAACGTCGACATCAACCGTTTAAACGCCCCGGAGCGCCTCGGTGGCGCGGCTACGCGCGTGGGGCGAGCGACCACAGTCGATAGATTTGATCTCCAGTTTAACGTTTATAGTCGCTGCCAAAAGTGCGGCGTGGCGAACCTCATTCCGGGCGGGCGGATCATCTACGGTGCGCTTTACGACATTCCGGACGACCGTGTCTACCGAGATAAAAAAATCAACGGGTTGAAGACGCTCGATGAAATCGAAGGTGAGGGTAGCAGCTATCACCGGAAGCTGGTCACTGTCTGTTGCGACGGTGAAGAGTATGAAGCCACGACGTATCTAGCATCGTCTGATGACGCCGAGAAAAAAACGACGCGGGAATACGCCACCCACATCACGAGCGGCCTCCGGGTCATCGGGGCGCCACAAGAGTACATCGATTACGTCGAGCGCTGCATCGAGCGTAGTCTCGCGATTCACTGAGGTCGCCCACGGGGCGACCCGCTTGGTTAAGGATTTCAGCGTCGGGAGGCCGGGCGGCGGCGCGTGGTGTATGAGCTAACGGAAAGCATTACCGGTTTCCGGGAAAGGGCTCCATCGCCGTATGCCGCGCAAGAAGCACGAAGGAGACACGCGAGCGAAAACCTCGGCCGTAGCCAAGACGCCGCGAAGAGGCGACGCAAGCGACGCCGTTACGGGGTCGGGCCGGCTCGTTCAGACTCCGCAGACCGCCCGCGGGAGCGGCGAGGTCCTCGGCTTTGAAGCGCAGCTCTGGTCGATGGCCGACCAGCTACGTGGTGCGATGGACGCCTCGGAGTACAAGCACCCCGTTCTCGGCCTGATCTTCCTCAAGTATATCTCCGACGCGTTCGAAGAACTGCACGCGGAGCTTACGAGCGATCCGGAATCCGACGCCGAAGATCGCGACGAGTATACGGCGCGCAACATCTTCTGGGTGCCGGCCGCAGCGCGTTGGCCGCAGATCGCCGCGAGTGCAAAATCCCCGCAGATCGGCGAGATCGTCGATAATGCGATGATCGCGATCGAGCGCGATAACCCGCGCTTACAGGGTGTGTTGCCGAGGGAGTACGCAAAGCCGTCGCTCGGCTCGACGCGGCTCGGTGCGATCGTCGATCTCGTCAACGGTATTGGGCTCGGTAACGCGGAGGCGCGCAAGCACGACGTGATCGGGCGCGTCTACGAATATTTTCTCGGACGGTTCGCCAACGCCGAAGGGAAAGCGGGCGGCGAGTTCTATACACCGCGTTCGGTCGTGCGATTGCTCGTCGAGGCGATCGAGCCGTATAAAGGGCGTGTTTTCGATCCGTGCTGCGGCTCCGGCGGTATGTTCGTGCAGTCCGAGCAGTTCGTGCTCGCGCACGGCGGAAAGATCGGCGATGTGTCGATCTACGGACAGGAATCGAACCACACCACCTGGCGCCTCGCGATGATGAACCTCGCGATTCGCGGCATCGAAGCGGACATCAAATGGAACGAAGGCGGCTCGTTTCTCCACGATGCCTACCCGGATCTCAAGGCCGACTTCATTCTCGCCAATCCGCCCTTTAACGACAGCGAATGGGGCGGGCAGGGACTGCGTGACGACAAGCGGTGGCGCTACGGCGTTCCGCCTGCGGGAAATTCGAACTACGCGTGGATCGAGCATTTCGTCTATCACCTCGCGCCGACCGGCGTCGCGGCGTTCGTCATGGCGAACGGGTCGATGTCCTCGAACCAAAGCGGCGAAGGCGAGATTCGCAAGAACCTGATTGAAGCGGAGCACGGTGGGCTCGTCGATTGCGTGATCGCATTGCCGGGGCAGTTGTTTTACACCACGCAGATTCCGGTCTGCGTGTGGATTCTTGCACGCGATCGGCGCAATCATAAGTTCCGCGATCGTACGGGCGAAGTGTTGTTCATCGATGCGCGCAAGATGGGCGAGATGACCGACCGCACGCACAAGAAGCTCGGCGATGCGGATATCGCGAAAATCGCCGGCGCCTATCACGCATGGCGCGGGAAGGAGGGCGGCTACGCCGATGTCCCGGGCTTCTGTAAAGCGGCGCCGCTCGACGAGGTGCGCAAGCACGGGCACGTGCTCACGCCCGGTCGCTACGTCGGCACCGAAGAGGTTGAGGACGACGGCGAACCGTTCGAAGACAAGATGGCCCGACTGACATCTCTGTTGCGCGAGCAGCAGCTGGAGTCGGCGCGACTCGATGTCGCAATTCGCGACTCGCTTGCTGGGATGGGCTATGGAGATTAGCTGGCCCTCGCGGCTCCTTGAAGACCTCGTAGATTGCATCCTTGACCGGCGCGGGGTTACCCCGATCAAACTTGGCTCGACCTTTAAGGATTCCGGGCATCGTGTCATTTCCGCGAAAGTGATCAAGGGCGGTATTGTTGACCTATCTGCGGACGATGCGCGCTTCGTAGACGACCTCACCTACGCGAAATGGATGCGTACTCCACTTGATGCCGGCGATGTGATTCTTACATCAGAAGCGCCGCTGGGTGAGGTGGCTTACCTCCCTCGCAAGGTCGACTGGTGTCTTGGACAGCGTCTTTTCGCTATCCGTGCTGAGAGTCGCGTGCTTGAGGGCCGGTTCTTATATTACGCTATGCAATCGTCTTTCGTTAAGCACGAGCTGCTTTCAAGGGCATCCGGGACTACTGTCCATGGAATTCGGCAATCCGAGCTTCGCAAGATTTCCGTGCCTCTCCCGCCACTTTCCGAACAGCGCGCGATCGCGACTATGCTTGGCGCGCTCGATGACAAGATCGAGTTGAATCGCAAGATGAGTGCGACGCTTGAGGCGATGGCGCGGGCGCTTTTCAAATCGTGGTTCGTCGATTTCGACCCTGTTCGCGCAAAAGCCGAAGGCCGCGACCCCGGCCTCCCGCCCGAGATCGCCGCACTTTTCCCCGATTCATTTGAAGACTCCGAACTCGGCGGGATACCGACGGGCTGGCGGATTGAACACGTTGGTTCGATCGCCAACGTAAATCGATTGACGATAAACCCAACTGCATATCCCGACGAAAATTTTTGCCATTACAGCCTTCCAGCGTTCGATGATAGGCGCTGCCCTAGTAGACAAACGGGCTCGGAGATTCAGAGCAACAAGTTCGTAGTTCCGCGAAATAGCGTTCTGCTGTCGCGGCTCAATCCAAGGACGCCACGCGTATGGATGCCACGGGTAGACGGCGTCCTTCGCTCGATTTGTTCGCCTGAGTTCGCAGTCATGACGCCGAACATTTTCTCCCGCGAGTTGCTTTACTGCCTATTTTCGAGTCCTAATTTTTGCGGGGTTTTCGCTACGATGGTCACTGGGACTTCCGGGAGTCACCAACGCGTAAAACCTGATTCGCTAGCCAAAATGCCAGTCGTTTCGCCGCCCAAATCAGTCGCGGAACGTTTTACGGATTTCGCTGGTCCGATTTTGTCGCGGGCTCAGCATTGCCTGAACGAATCACAGCTTCTCGC
This sequence comes from bacterium, assembly GCA_021781595.1. Classification (GTDB taxonomy): domain Bacteria; phylum Vulcanimicrobiota; class Vulcanimicrobiia; order Vulcanimicrobiales; family Vulcanimicrobiaceae; genus JAJYFL01. The sequence continues at coordinate 7,816 of JAJXWN010000010.1, forward strand.
AACTCTTCGCGATACGTTGCTGCCGAAACTTATTTCTGGTGAAATTCGCGTAACCGACGCGGAGCGACTCGTGGAGCAGACGGCGTAGATGTCCGGATATCTCAACGAAGATGCCGTCGAGCAGTACGCGATCGAACTGCTCAAGGGCCTCGGTTACGCGTACCTGCCTGGCGCAGAGATCGCACCGGATGGCGCTCGCGACGAGCGCGCAACCTTCAAAGATGCGGTCCTCGTCGAGCGGCTTCGAACGGCGATTGCGCGCCTCAACCCAGCGCTGCCGCCCTCTGCACGCGAAGACGCGCTGCGCAAGGTGGCGATCCACGAAACAACCGACCTCGTTCTGAACAACCAGCGCTTCCACAAATTCCTCATCGAGGGCGTCGATGTCGAATACAGCGAAGGCGCCGGCAAAGTCCGTTACGCCAAAGCGCGGATCATCGACTTCGAGAACCCCATCGCAAACGATTGGCTCGCCGTCAATCAGTTCACCATCAAAGAAGAGGCCGGCGAACGGCGACCCGACTTACTCGTGTTCGTCAATGGCCTGCCGATCGTGCTCTTCGAATTCAAGAACCCGATGGATGAGAAGGCGACCATTCTCAGCGCCTTCCGCCAAACGCAGACCTACAAGCGCGATCTCCCCGGCTTACTTGCGTACAACGAACTCTTGATCGTCGCGGACGGAACGCAGGCGAAGATGGGCTCGCTCACCGCCGATTGGGAGCGCTTCAGCACCTGGAAGCGCGAGGACGGCGCGAGAGTCCCGGTCGAACTCGAACCGCTCGTCAGCGAGGTCTTCGAAAAGCATCGGTTGCTCGATATCGTGCGCCACTTCATCTTGTTCGAGGCAACGATGCCCCCGAACAAAATTCTCGCGGCGTACCACCAGTACTATGGGGTGAACAAGGCGGTGGAGCGCACCGTCGCGGCTACGGCGGCAGACGGCGATCGTCGCATTGGGGTCTTCTGGCACACGCAGGGCAGCGGCAAGAGCCTCTCGATGGCGTTCTACGCTTCGAAGATCGCGCAGCAGTCGCAGCTCGCGAACCCGACGCTCGTCGTCCTGACGGATCGCAACGATCTCGACGATCAGCTCTTCGGGCAGTTTATGCGCTGCACGGAGTTTCTACGCCAAACACCCGAGCAGGCCGAGAGTCGCGAGGATCTACGCCGGGCGCTCGCGGTTGCTTCCGGCCATATCGTCTTTACCACCATTCAGAAGTTCTTGCCCGAAGAGAACGGTGCTCGCTCTCCTGCGGTGACCGAGCGGCGCAACGTCATCGTCATCGCCGACGAAGCGCACCGCAGCCAGTATGGCTTCGGCGGCAAGCTCAACGACGAGAATGGCGAGATCGCGTACGGCTTCGCGCGACATCTGCGCGACGCATTGCCGAACGCTTCGTTCATCGGTTTTACGGGAACACCGGTCGAGCTGAGCGACCGCAACACCCGTTCCGTCTTCGGCGACTACATCGACGTCTACGACGTGCGCCGGGCCGTCGAGGATGGCGCGACGGTGCCGATCTACTACGAGGCGCGCGTCGTGAAGGTCGAGCTCGATCCGGTGAAGGTCTCCTACCTCGATGAAGATTTCGAGGAGATTACCGAAGGGCAAGAAGAGGACGACAAACGCCGTAGCGCGAGCCGCTGGTCGCAGATCGAGGCGCTCGTGGGAACCGATGCGCGCATCGACGAGATCGCGCGCGATCTCGTCGCGCATTTCGAGCAGCGGCAGAAGGGCTTCGAGTTCGAAGGCAAGGCGATGATCGTCTGCATGAGCCGGCGCATCTGCGTGCGGCTATACGAGGCTATCGTTGCGTTACGCCCCGCCTGGCATGACGATGCCGACGAACGCGGGGCGATCAAAGTGGTGATTACCGGCAGCGCCTCGGACGACACTCCGATGCAAGCACACATCCGCAACAAACCACGCCGCCGCACGATCGAGAAACGTTTCAAGGATCCGAACGACCCGCTACAGCTCGCGATCGTGCGCGATATGTGGCTGACCGGCTTCGACGTTCCATCGTTGCACACAATGTACGTCGATAAGCCGATGAAGGGCCACAGCCTGGTTCAGGCGATCGCACGCGTCAACCGCGTCTTCAAGACCAAGGCGGGCGGGCTCGTGGTGGATTATTTCGGCATCGCGGACGATTTGAAGCGTGCCCTCGCGACCTACGTAGAGTCCGGCGGCACGGGCGACCCGGTGCTCGACGAACGGGATGCCGTCGCCGTGCTCCAGCGCGATTACGAGATCGTCCGCGACATGTTCCACGGTTTTCCGTATCAGGCATATCTCGACGGCGATACCGCGCAGAAGATGCTTGGCCTGACCAACGGCGCCGACCACATACTCGGGCCTAAGGACGGACGCGAGCGATACCTGCGCGCCTGTTCGAGCCTCGCGAAGGCGTACTCGCTCGCCTCAACTTCGGACTATGCCCGCGGAATCGGCGACGAGGTTGCGTTTTTTAAGGGCGTTCGTGCCACGATCGTGAAGATCTCGCCGGCAGGGGGACAAAGTCTCGAAGAGATCGACCTCGCGCTCCAGCAGCTCGTCTCGGATGCGGTCGGCTCGCGCGGCGTTGTCGATGTGCTCGAACAAGCCGGCGTCAAGCGTGCGGATATCTCCGTGTTCTCCGACGAATTTCTTGCCGAACTTGCGGGAATCGAACAGCGAAACTTAGCGCGTGAGATGCTCGAGCGCCTCCTGCGCGACGAGATCAAGGTGCGCTCGCGGCAGAACGCGGTCCAGTCGCGCAAGTTCTCGGAGATGCTGGCCGAGGCAATCAACCGCTACGAGAGCCGATCGTTGACGACGGTACAACTGATCGAACACCTTATCGAGTTTGCCAAGGAGCTGCGCGACGAGCCGAAACGCGCCGAAGCGATGGGCCTCAACGACGACGAGCTGGCGTTCTACGATGCGCTCGCGCAGAGCAAGAGCGCAGTCGAAGTTCTCGGTGACGCGACGCTGCGAACGATTGCGCGCGAACTGCTCCAAAGCGTCCGCGAGAGCGCCACGATCGACTGGAACCTCCGCGAGGGGGTCCGTGCGGCCGTCCGGCTTCGCATCAAGAAACTACTGCGGAAGTATAAGTATCCGCCCGATGCGACGGAGAAGGCGACCGATCAGGTGCTCGAACAAGCGGAACTGCTGTGCCGCGACGCGGGGTGAGGGTACTGAACGGCTTGATGAGTCTCCGCGACTGTGCACGCACGGGCGAGGGCCCACTGGTGAGCAAGCGCCTGGCGCGCTTTTAGGCACGAGGATGGCGCGATGCTATGTGGCCGGCGCTTCTGGCGAGCCTTCCGCATAAATCGGAACATTCGCGAACGGAAATTGGGCCAAAAGGACTGGCCTGGGTAGGCCTTCTCCCTGGGGAGGCGGTAACCAGCATGCGGGGCGGCCGCGCCCGAGGGAAAATTTATTCGCAAAGGCCAGACTTTCTAATGGCAAAAGGAAACCACAGGTAGCCGCGCAGCAAGGAATCAAAGATAAATGCTAAAAAAATCCGAATTCGCGTTTCGTGCTAGCGATCGCGTCGGTTTTGCCGCCGCGGAGCAGGATCATGCATTCCTGGTTTCGTGCTTCGTGGACAACGGGCAATATGACGAGCTGGTGCGTGGCGATCTCCGAAACCATATCGTTCTCGGTCGAACGGGCGCAGGGAAGACCGCGCTCCTTGAGAGGATATGTGAGCGCCAGAATAATGCGGTTCGACTTGACCCAGAGCAGCTGGCGCTCAACTATCTTAGCACCAGTACGGTTTTGCTTTTCCTCGCGGAGCTTGGCCTGGATCTCGATTTGTTTTTCGGGTTGCTTTGGCGTCACGTTATTGTCGTCGATGTTCTTCGCAGTCGCTATCGGATCAAAGACCAAGACACAAAGCAGCACTTTTTTAGTGTTTTCGCTACCTTATTCCAATCCCCAAAACAACAGCGAGCATTGGAGTACCTTGATCAGTGGGGAAGTTCGTTTTGGCTCGACACTGAACAGCGTGTTCGCGAGGTAACCTCAAAGCTCGAAAATGACGTTCGGGTCGCTGCCGGTGCCCACTTTCCCGGCTTACTAGCAAGAATAGAATCCGGATCTTCATTTTCGGAAGAAGAAAAAAACGAATATCGTGAACGTTTTAAGGCCGTGGTCAGCCAAGTGCAGATCCAAGAGCTTGCGAACGTGATCGAGCTTCTTGGAGCGATACTTGATGATCCTCAGAACGTCTATTTTTTGCTGGTTGACCACCTCGATGAAAAATGGGTTGACGATAAGCTTAAAAGTCGTCTTATCCGTGGATTGCTTGAGACGCTCCGGCGCTTTCTAAGCGTCACAAACCTTAGGATTGTGGTCGCAATTCGGTTTGATTTGTATGATCGAATTCTTGATGACACGCGAAGCTCACAACAGCAAGAAGAAAAGCTGCACTCGTTATCGGTGAATATTCGATGGACAGGAGAACAGCTAACCAAGCTTATGGATGAGCGAATAAATCGCGTCATTAAGCAAAGGTATACCACCCGCCAAGTAACGCACCAGGACATACTTCCGGAGGATATGCCAGATGGTAGCCAGCGGCGCTCGACGATGCAGTGGATTCTTGACCGGACATTCATGCGTCCACGAGACGTAATCCAGTTCTTTAACTTCGCGATATCGAAGGCGATAGACGAGCCCGTCATTTCGGAACCAGCGCTTTTGGAGGCAGAAGGCGAGTACAGTCGAGAGCGTATGAACGCAATTGCCGACGAATACATAGCAACTTATCCCGCATTGATACATTTCGCAGAAATACTCTATGCTGAGCCCGAGCGGATCCAACTAGATACCTTCGACGACCTTAGATTGTCGGAGCGTGTCCAAAATGCGTTAGCGTCAAGCAATGGATGTATAGATACTCTAACGATGAGCGGTCAAAAATACCTTGCGAGTCAACTATCGATGGAGGCGTTTTTGCGGGAACTTTTCTACGTATTCTACGAAGTAGGGATCGTCGGACTCCAAAAAGCACCTGGCGAGCAAATCTTCTGGACGTACGAATCTAGGCGTAGCCTCTCACGCGCAGAGGTGACGCCGACTACTCGAGCGCGAGTACACCCTATGCTGTGGCGAAGACTGGGCACGCGCATCCAGGCCCCACTGATCGAGGGCTAGCGCACGGTCGCCATCGTTTATTGCGTTTCAGCAAGGTCCATTATCAGCGAATAAAGGGAGCGTCGTTTGTATTTTATTTCGCGTGTCTAACCGTGCTGCCTTCTGATATCGATACGGCAAGCACGTATTTAAGGGTGGTCGAATTCGACGCAGTTCTCGGCATTACCGCGCACGATTGCGGGTGCATGGTCCGGCGATTGATTGCGAGCATTTAAGTTGAGTCGCTCGCGTATCGTGAATGGCCAGCCGTAAAGTTTCACCGGCATTTGGCGTGCGATCGTAACGATGCAAAGATCTTTGTCGCCATCGCGTGTGCCAGCAGGTTTCGCGCCGACCCATATTAGTGTGCCGCTGGCGCCAGGAAGTCTTCTTTATCGAGGGTTCAAGGGGGATTCATGGGCTATGCCTGCAGGCGCGATGAGAGGTGACTGGCTAGCGACAACAACCTCGACAGGACGTGCTTCTTTCACCCAGGCTCGGGCCTCGGGCGTTCGAGCACTGCAAGCATTGCCGATGTTTGATTTACCGAGGGATATTGAAGTAGATGCGCCAGTCTGTAGCCTTCTTGTGAGGTCATTCGCACGAAGTTGTCGTACCGATTGTCGTACTTGATTGCGGTTGACCTGACGTCAGGGACTTGTGGAAACCCCTCAAGAACCATAAAGACGTATTCGAAATTTGTAGCCATTTCAATCCTCAACATTCGAGCGATGAGTTCAACAACGTAGTTGTGCATTTGATAGACTGTTATTTCCAGTCCCATGTCGGCGAGCATTCGAGCCAGCGGCTCGCGCCATGCCGGCTGAATTTCAATTGGCGACGGCCACGGATGTTGTCCGCGGCGCGCGAACGTGCCCTCGATGTGTACGCGCAACCTTGCATCGTCGCGCTCGAGCATGAAGTCGAGTAAGTAGATATCGACGAGATCACGGTAGCGCATATTTCGTGGCGATGGGTCGCTGACTGCATGAAGTTTTTGAGCGATCTGTGCGAATCGATTTAAGCATGGAACGTGGTCTGGATCCCGGAGCCCGAACGGTTGCAAGGAGAATGCTTCAACTAGCTCGCTATCTTCAATCTCGCCCGATCCGAGCTCGATAATCAGCGAGCACCAGGGGCCGCCGAGATACTCGGCCTGCACGGACACCTGCATTACATGTTCGCGTTCGTGAACGTCGCCCTTGACGCGGAATGTGAAGCCGTCCCAGCTGCGGTCGGCGAGCGCCGCGCGAAAGGTATCGACGATTGATGGCATGTCGATCGGCACGACGAGGTCGATATCTTGACTGGCACGGGCATGCTCGCGAAATCGTAGTTCGAGGGCGAATCCGCCTTTCACGTAAAAAGCCGGTAACGCGCCTTCGAGCACGGCCGTCCTCATGACTTGCAACAACGCCGTCGCGCCGACCCAGAGACGCATGCGTTGATCCGCGATACCCGCGATATCTGCCTGCGTTCGCACACGTGTTGCGAGCGCGTTGCGCCCGATGGGCCTTGTCATTTCGATCGATGTTCGTTGAGAAGCCGATCGAGCAAGTCTGGGTCGAGGTCGTATAAGGGGCGTAGCCGCCGAAAATCTGCTTCCAACAGCTTGCCCTCTTGTACGCCATGCGCCATGACGTACGAGACTGCATCCCTTGCCTGCCGATCGATCAGGAGGTCGACGATCGTGCGAAACAGTGTTGTGACCGGGAGACCATCGACCGTTGTCTTTTCGTCGTCGCGTAACTCGCGAAAGTGCAACTGCACCGCGGGCGGCGGTTCTCGTCGCGTTATGCGTTTCTTCTCCGGCGGCAAGGTTAGGTCGATTTTTCCTGGACTATCGAGCGAGGCGCCGTGCAGCGATAGCGCCGAGCGATGCGAGAGCACAGGCTGAGTCGCTGCGTCGCCGACTTGCGCCCAAAGCACGGCTCTCCAGAGCGATGCGTGTGGTGAAAGCTGCCACGTGCTGAGCCGATAGACGCCCCACGCCTCGCGCGAGAGGTAGCCGGCCCTGGCCATCGAGGAGAGCGCACGATTGCTGATTCCCTGTGCTGCCGCCTGACCCGCAGAAAAAAGCCCGCCCTGGAGCTCGGCAAGGTCGATGAGGGCCTGGAGATTCGCTGCTGTTTTCGACGCCACGTGGGCCTAATTTTAGCATAATGACGATAATTAGGCTAGGTGCGCGCCTAAATATCTGGCCTTCAAGACGGCGAACGGAAGCGTGCCACCATGGGGCCACGAGTCTAGGAATCGCGATCGATGCCGCTCGTATCCTGAGTACGACGAGCTACCCTGAAGAATTACCCTGCCTCCGAAATGGAGATAAAATGGAGTCATGAAGAGGCGCCGAATGCAGATCGACCTGCGCGCTGAGGACGAGCTCACCCTGGAGCGCGCCCGGCGAGCCTTGGGAACCGAAGGGGACTCCGAGACCGGCCGAGCGTTGCTTGCCCTTTTTGCTCGCATCTCAGCGGCCATCGACCAAGGTTCGGTCGTCTCGTTTCTCCCTGGTGACGATCCCCGGGCGGTCGACGCAGTCCCGGAAATTACCAGCGCCATCCGTCCGGAGTCACGCTATCGCTTTCTCGTTCAGGTGCCGCATAAATGGCGTAGACAGCTATCCCTCAAAGGGCACCGTATCACTGCCGGTCAGCTTGTGGCGAGCATGGAGGCGAACAAGTGGACGGTCGACCAGGCGGCGTCGCAATTCTCGCTCGATCCGCTTGCCGTCGTCGAAGCGCTCGACTATGTTGCGCGTAACCGCTCCCTTGTCGATGCCGAGGCCGCCGAAGACTGGCATCGCGCCGAGGCACACATAACGCATCGTGCGCCTGTTCGTCGATGAGAACTGTGCGCAAGCCGAGCTGCCCTCTCGCTCAACGCTTATGTGTGGTAAAGCCGCCACCCCATAAGGAGTAGCGGCTTTACCGGTCGATCTCGACGCTAGCGGCTTATTCCGAACTACCGATCTCGCGGGCACCCATCTGCTTGCCGATTGCGAGGAGTTGCGCCGCCGAGAGTCGAGCGGATTGAAGCGTCATCGCTTCGTCGCCGACGGCGAAGCGTACGATGTTGACGCGTGCCGACCGGACGAGACGACCGTCTTTTGAGAATTGAGCGGTAAAGGCCCCGAGTTTTCGCACATGTTTGATATTCCGCGCATTCGCTCGTTCGATCGTGACGTTGAGTATGCCGCCGCCATGCAAGCGGTACCCGTAGGAGAGCGTGCCTCCGGCGTAGATCGCCGTCGTGCTTGCAGCACCGGCCGGCAGATGCTGCGGCAGAACGACGTGGAAATCGTGCGAGGCTTGTTGCACCGCATCGGCGAGCGGAATCGGGTGCACGATTGTGCCGTTGATAAAAGTAACGCTCTTGACGTTCTTGCCTTTCAAGGTTTTCATGATGCGCACCATCCGCCGTTGCTGGCCGGCATTGGGAAGCGCGTGCGCGAGCTCGTGTGCGGCGCTGGGGCCAAAGTAGGCGATGGCGAGCCGGTGGAGCGTCGCTTGTATCATCGACTGCGGCGTCGCCGCGAATGCCACCACCGGGACGGCGATCGCCAGCGCGATGGCTGCGATTCGTCCGCTGCGTCGGGTATCACCCCTTCGTGCCGGGAGCGCTGCGCGCCGATGAATTGCAGCGAGATCGGGCTTGGGGAACGGTGTGGCGGCGAGCGCCGAGTGAATGCGCGCGCGCAAAATTGTATCGTTAGGCATGTCCGTTGACCTCCGTCATAGCTGGAGCCGCATCGCTGCGGTCGCCGAGTAAGACTCGGAGCCGTCGCTTTGCGAGAAACAATCGATAGCGAATCGTTCCGTCGGGCACGCCGACGACGCGGGCGATCTCCTTGCTGGTGAGATCCGCGTAGTAGTGAAGGACGATTGCCTCGCGTTGCATGCTTGGCAGTGCGAGCAACGCCTGTTCGATGCCGAGGCGTTCGAGCGTCGTCGCGTCGGCATCGCCCTCCGTTCGTTCGACCTCTTCGTCGAGCGGCACCGAATCGCGATGGCGCCGCTCGCGTCGCAATGTCGCGCGCGCGGCGTTCACGACGATGCGGTAGAACCACCCGCGAAATGCGGCGGGCTCCCGGAGCTCCGGTAGGGTGCGCGCGAGTTGCGCGCACGCCTCTTGCGCGCTCTCTTCGGCGAGCGCGTTTTCACCGATGATGCCGCGAGCAATACGGTAGGCTGTCGGCCAGCATACGGCGAGCAGCGCATCGAGCTCCTCGCGGCCGCCCGCTCGTGCGGCCGCGATGCAGGTAAGATCGGGGGAATCGGGCATCGTGGGTTCTTCCTTCCTGGTAGCAATCGTTCCGGTGAGAGAGATGCGAGCGCGGAGCGATTTGTTGGGTCGCCCCTCGATACGCGCTTCGCGCTACTCGGGATGACAGGGGTGCGCTTCGCGCTACTCGGGGTGACATGGGTGCGCTTCAAGGCGAGAATGTAGCTCGCGCGCGTAACCGCGCGTGCCGGAAGCACGTTACCAGGAGGTGATGCAACGTGCGGCGATCGTCGTTTATGGGGCGGCGATGCTGCAGGGCTTCGCTTTTACGCTGGTTCCGTCGCTGGCGACGCTCTTCGCAGGGGCGCCGTACGCGATCGACGCCAGCGCCTTCGGGGCGCTCTTTCTTCCCTTGACGCTCGGGGCGATTCTTGCCGCCCTCTTGACGCCGGCGCTCGCACGTCGGCGCGGCATGGTCGGGGTGCTGGGAATCGGTGTGCTCGCGAACATCTTCGGCCTGATCGCGTTGGTCGCATCGGTTGCCGTGCACGGGCACGCCGCGTACCTCTTGCTGCTCGTCGACACAAGCGCGCTCGGGATCGGCTTCGGGCTTAATTTTTCGGCGGTCAACGAACTGGCATCGCAATTAAGCGCGCGGGCGACACGCGACGTGACCTTTGCGAACGTGTTGACGGGCTTGGGCACCTCGCTGACGCCGCTCTTTATCGGTGCATTCGTTGCACACGGCATCTGGCCGCTCTGGCCCGTTGTGCTCGCACTCGCCTTCGCCGCGATCTTCGTGCTCTCGATCGGCTGGCACACGACGGCTCCGGCGCACGTCGCACGCACGAAAAATACTCTTCCGCCCGCACTCTTGCTCTTCGGCGGCGCGGCTTTGCTCTACGCGATCTGCGAAGGTGCGTTTTCGAGTTGGGCGACCACCTTCGTCCACATCGATCGTTCCTTTTCGCTTGCGACCGGCGAGGCCGCACTCGCCGGTTTCTGGCTCGCATTGACGCTCGCACGCGTTGCGTTCGCCCTTTCATCGCGCTTCATTCCGGCGCGGATTGCGTTTGCAGTGCTGCCGTTGGCGATTGCGGCGGCGTTCGTGCTGCTGCCGCTCTGGCGAACCTCGCTCTTGCTCGTCGGTGGCTTCGTGCTCGCAGGAATCGCATGCAGCGTCGTTTTCCCGTATGCGATGGCGTTGGCATTTGCGGCGATGCCCGCCGATGAAGACCGCGTCGCGGGGGTGCTCGTCGGTGCGCTGATGACCGGAGAGGGCTTTGGAACCTTCGCTATCGGTTTGCTGCGCAGCGATGCGGGAATGGCGCTCGCGACGATCTATCGCGCCGCGGCGGTCGTTGCGTTCGCCTTAGCGATCGTGGCGATACTCGCGGTGAGATCCTCGCCGCGCAAGGCGGTAAACGCGAGTTCGTAACGGCGCTCTTCGCCGGGCTCGAGAAACGGCAGCAGCGCGTGATCCGCGGCATAGGTACGCCCTTGAATGGCGGGCGTATTCGCCGGCTCGATCGCCATGACGTACGTTCCGGCGGCGAGTTGTCGCCAGCTAAAGAGTGCGGGTAGCGCGACCGGGTCGTAGGCGATCTCGAAGCCGATGCCGGTTCCCGCGCACGCCGCCGGGTTGACGATCGCCGCGCGCGCGCGTCCGTCGTCGCAGGCGATCGGGCGGTGGATAAAGACTTGTTCGGCGAAATCCGCGACCGGTTCGCCGCCGAGATCCCAGCGCTCGATGCCCGCCTGTGCGACGGCGTCGCGGGCCTGCGTCGCGGAGCGCGATGCGTAGACGCGCGTCGTTGCATCGAGCAACGGGAAACCGGCGTTGCAGTGATAGAGCAGCATGTGCGGTGTGCGTTGGCCGCCGGTATTGACGACCCGGTCCTCAAGGAAGAGCGTCGCGCTGCCGAGTTCGGTGCGCCAACGACGATGTAGCACGAGCTCGCTGGTAAGCGCTTTGCTTTCGTGCATCGAGGCCGTCAGTTCGAGAAAACAGCGATCGCCCTCCCAGGCCGTCCGCGCTGCATATTCATCGGCCGGGGTATTATCGATTCGTCCGTGGAGGCCGAACGCGCCCCATTGGTCGCTTCCCGCAGGCCCGAAATTCGCGAGCCCACAGGTGGTGAGCCAGCCGCCGAAAAACGAGCGCAGCCACTCGTCACCGTCGGGATCGTAATACGACGGCGCGCAGATCTCATTCGCGCTTCGCCACGCGAACGGAATGCCGTCGATGGTTGCGCGGGTGATATCGAGTGCGCGGTCGATCGCAAAATCGACGCAGAGGCGCCCGGTATCGAGGCGGACGGCGCGAACGCCGCGCGCGCGCCCGGCGGCGTAGGTGAACTCGGTGATCCCGCCGATCGCCGCGAGCGTCCCGGTGCGCGCATCGAGCTCCGATCGGGTCAGCGATTTGCCGAAAAGGTCGGGCATGAGCGGCGGGCGCCTTTAGTGTTGCTCGATCTCGAGCAGCGCGAATCCGCCGGCGTCGATAATCACCGGAATGCCGTCGACGATCGTCTGTTTTTTGAGGTGCCCGAGGTCGCGCCACGTATTCCAAATGGTGGAAAAGAGACGTACGGAATGCCGCGCTCCCTTGATTTCGCGCAACGATGCCGCCGTCGTGATCGCCTGTTCGCTGGAGTTGCCGATGAAGAGCAGCAGCGCACCGTCTTTAGCGAAGACCACCAGCGTCACGCGCGGATCGGTGACGATGCCGATCTCGGTGAGGTCCTTTTCGTAGCGCGCGATCGGCGATTCCGAACCGAGTGCGGAGGTGGTAAAAATTTGCAGCCCCTCGGGCATACGCACCGCCACCCAAGCGATGTGCTCGCCGCGAAACGGCACGTTGACCGCCGTGAGCCAACGCCATTCCGCTGCAAGGCACGGGTCGATCGTTGCGTCTTGTCCGCGCACGTTCAAACCGCCGGCGCCTTCGATAGCGGCCCAGAGATAGCGCGGCGCATCCCAGGGTGAGAGCATCATCCCCTGGTTCACGAGAATCTCTCCGTGGAGCCATTCCGAGAACTGGCCGGGAACGGTATTGTTGCGACGCGGATCGCTCGAAAAATGGCGAAAACTCGTCGAGAGTGCCTTCGCCATGAATCCCGGATTATATTTTGCCGCCGCAAAAGCATACCAATAGGTTACTGCGACCCAGACGCCGCCGAGCAAGCCGTAACCGTTGATCGGTCCGTAAATGAGGTCGCTGCGGGGCACCGTTCTGATACCGGCGGTCGTCCAAAACTCCGCATCGCTGAGGCGCGCGATGATGCGTGCGGCACGATCCGGCGGTGCGACGCCGAAGAGCACCGGGAAGATCAGATCGGCGGTAACGTCGCTGCGTTTCGCTCCATCGACATCGATATTGAGATAGTAGAGATCGTTGGCCGGGTTCACGAGGTGCGTGTTGATCGCTTTATAGAGATCCTCTGCGGATTTCTTGAAGCGCTTGGCGGCGGGCGCATCTTGGAGCAGGGTCGCCATTTCGACCAGCGCTCCCAACGCGGCATAGCACTCCGCATTCACCTCCGTCGACGCGCCGCTGATCCGATAATCTTGGATGACGTTGCGCCAGCCGATGATTCCCCAATCCGAGGTTGCCGTCGCCGTGCACCAAACGAGGCCGTCGTCGTTGCGTTGCGAGAGCATATAGTCCATCGCGCGGATCGCGTGCGGGTAGCACTCTTGAAGAAAGTCCTGATTCCCGGTCACCGCATAGTGATGCCAGAGCGCAATAACGGCCAGCGGTGTGTTGTCGTTGACGTTGAGGGAGTAATCCTCCCACTTGTCATTGCGAACGTCGTAGTACTCCACGATTTTTCCGTTCGGCTCTTGCAAACGGAAATAGGCTTGGAGCGAATCGTGCGCGAAATCGTGATTGAGATAGTCGGCGCCGAACGACATCCAGGCGGTGTCGCGCCCGACGCTGTTATTACTGCGGGTGGGATCGTTGACGAAACACCAGCCCGTGGGGGCATACGTTTGAACGCGTAGCATGTTGGCTTTCGCCCAGAGTACGCCTTGGTTGACGTCGTGACTCGGCGTGCGCAAAACCGACTGCGTCAGGTAGTTCCAGTAATAGGTCGAGGTTGCATGCAGCGCTTTTTTGCCCGATGGGCAGCGTTTGCGTGCCTGGGCGAGGTCGGTCGCGGAGACCGGGGAGAGCACGCAGATGAATTCCAACCAACGCTCTTCGTTCGGTGCGAGATCGATCGCGGTATGGAGCGCTCCGACGGGGTCGGTTCCGAGCGTGACAACCGAATTCGAAAGCATTCCCGGCGATTCGTGTGCGACGAGCCGGCCGCGGTCGGCGCTCGTCTCCCAACTCGTCGATGGGGCGAGCGTTGCAAAGAGGCGGACATGCGAGGGAGCGCTCTCGTTCCACACGACGATACCGCCGAGCTCGGCATCGAAACGGACGCGTACGTCCTGCGACGTGTTGCCGCGCAATTCGCAAAAACCGTAGGCGTCGAACGAGACGGCGCTCTCGGCGGTGTTCTTGAGGTGCAGGCGATAGTAGACCGCCGGCGGTGGAACCGACGCGGCTTCATGGCCGCCGTCGTTATAGGCAAAGACCTGCTCGTGAACGTGGACGCCGTTGTCGAGCTGGTAGATATAATCTTGGCGCTCGGGGTGAATGTGAAATTCGCCGCCGTGGCGCGTTAAGCGAAGCGTGCTACGTCGATCCCAAAACGAGACGCCGAGCGCGCCGAAATAATCGAAGCCGGCATCGGGGCTATAAATTTTGGCGATCGCTCCGGTCGGTTTTAAGACGACGGTGCAACGCGGGGCGCCTAACGTACTGCCCTGCGCCATTTGGTCGTCGTCGAGGATATAGGCAAAGCGTCGGCTGGCGGCGCTTCCGCTCGAGGGGTCGGCGATGGGGTCGACGGCGTCGTATCGCGTCATTATAACGAGCCCGCTTGGCGCATCATGCCGCCGTCGATCACGACCGTCGTCCCGGTGATATACGAAGCGGCGTCGCTACAGAGCCAGAGTACGAGCCCGGCGACCTCTTCGGGCGTACCCCATCGATGAAGCGGAATTTCGTCGAGTAGCTCGGTATCGAGTTTTTTATCGGCGATCGTCGCTGCGTCCATCGGCGTATCGATCGCTCCCGGTGCGACGTTGTTGACGGTGATCCCGTGCGGTGCAAGCTCGACTGCAATCGTGCGCGCGAGCATGCGGACGCCGCCCTTCGAAGCGCAATAGGGCGCGTTCGTCGGCGCGGCAACATCTTCGTGGATCGAGGAGATATTCACGATACGGCCGCCGCGCGCTTGCGCGATCATCTGTTTTGCCGCCGAACGGCTGCAATAGAATGGGCCGCTGAGGTTGACGGCGATCTCGCGCTGCCATACCTCATCGGGAGTATCGACGAACGGATAGCGCGCCTCGATTCCGGCATTGTTCACCAGAATATCGAGCGAGCCGAACTGCGAGACCGCCGCCGCGACGAGTTTGTCGGCATCTGCAGCGAGCGAAACGTTCGCTTCGCAGGCGATCGCTTTGCCGCCGCGGCTCGCCAACTCGGCGACGAGGGCCCTGGCGGGCGTGGGGTCGCCGACGTAGTCGATGACGGTGTTGATTGCGGCGGCAGAGAGTGCGCGAACGATGGCGGCGCCGATCCCGGTCGCTCCGCCGGCAATGACGGCAGTGCGTCCTTGTGATTGCATATCGAACGCTGTGCCCTACTCGATGGGGTTCTCCTCCACAAGCAAGCGCTTACAGAGAGACGGCCCGCCGCGAGGCGAGCCGTCTCTCTTGCACGACGCATTTAGCGTTTTGCAGTTACGGGCGGCACTTCCGTCCGTGGCAGATCGGCGTCGGCGTCGGAGCCGGCGTCGGGCTGGAGGTGGGAACCGGGGTCGGCGTTTGCGCCGGGGTCGGCGTGGGAGCCGGCGTCGGGCTCGTCGTCGGAACCGGCGACGGCGTCGGGGTCGGGCCGACCGAGCCGTAGGTGATCACGCAGCTGCTGCTGGCGTTGCTCCAGAGCGGTTGAACCGGGTAGCTCTGGCCGTTCGGGAACGTGTAGTTTTGGAGATTCGTCCAGGCGCACTTATCGCCGATCTCCGAACCGCTCGAATCGAGCCAGCCGTTGCCGGCGCCCGGATCGGTCTGCGTCTCGGCTTCTTCGTGTC
>JAJXWN010000178.1 GCA_021781595.1 bacterium
CGTCACCGACCCCAGCGCCGTCACGGTGACCGGCGGCCAAACCACCACCGTCACGCTAACCGACTAAACGATCCCGGGCCTGTCGAAGGGCCGAACCCCTCGACAGGCTCAGGATGCCAGGTGACGGGCTCAGGGGGTCAATTTTCGCGAAATCGATTTGGCCTGCAGGAAGAGCAGTAGGTAGTCGCGGCCGCCAGCCTTGCTGTCAGTGCCCGACATGTTGAAACCGCCGAACGGGTGAGCCCCGACCAGCGCTCCGGTCGACTTGCGATTGAAGTACAGGTTCCCTACGAAAAATTCGTCGCGAGCACGTTCGATTTTGCGTTCATCTCGCGTATATACCGAGCCCGTCAGCCCAAACTCCGTATCGTTCGCAATCTCGATCGCGTGGTCGTAGTCGCGCGCTTTGATAACTGCGAGCACGGGCCCGAATATCTCTTCCTGCGCGATGACGGCATGGGGCGGCACGTCGGCGATGACGGTCGGCTCAAGGAAATATCCGCGTTCGCCGATGCGCTTACCGCCATGCAGCAGGCGTCCTTCGCGCGAGCCGATCTCGATGTAACGCAGGTGGTCCTTCAGCGCGCGCTCGTTGATCACCGGGCCCATATGAAACGCGCCGTTCGTGGGATCGCCCACGGTAATCTTCGCGACGCGCGCCCGGAGCTTCTCGACGAATTCGTCGTAGATGCTCTCCTCCACGATCGCTCGGGAACAGGCCGAACACTTCTGCCCCTGAAACCCGAACGCCGAGACCGCTACGCCTTCGACCGCCGCGTCGATATCGGCATCGGCAGCGACCACGATCGCGTCTTTCCCGCCCATCTCCGCGACCACGCGTTTGATCCATCTCTGGCCCGGGACGGGCTTCGCCGCCAATTCGTTGATATGAAGGCCAACGCTCTTGCTCCCGGTGAACGAGATAAAGCGTACCAGCGGGTGGGAGACCATCGCGTCACCGATCTCGGCCGCGCTGCCGGGAACGAAATTCACGACGCCGTTTGGAAGGCCCACTTCGTGCAGCATATCTACGAACCAGGCGGCTATCACCGGCGCATCGCTCGATGGCTTGAGAATCACGGTATTGCCGGCTGCGATCGCGGCCGACGTCATCCCCACCATGATCGCGAAGGGGAAATTCCACGGCGGAATCGATAGACCGACGCCCAGGGGAATGTAGCGCAGCTCGTTTTCCTCGCCGGCGACGGGCGTAACCGGTTGCGACCCCGCGTATCGCAGCGCCTCACGCCCATAGAACTCGAGAAAGTCGATCGCTTCAGCCGTATCGGCGTCAGCTTCGATCCAGGTCTTTCCCACCTCGCGGACCAAGAGCGCATTGAGGCGGAAGCGTCGCCGGCGCACCAACTCGGCAGCCGAGAAGAGGTAGCCAGCCCGCTCCTCTACGGGGACGGTCCTCCACACCACGAAGCGCTCGTGCGCCGTTTCGATAGCGCGCATCGCCTGCGGAAGCGAGGCGGAGGCGACGTACCCCACGATCCGCTCCGGGGTCGAAGGATCGATGGAACGTATCTTCTTCGCGCAATCGATGCGCTCGCCGTCGATGACCAGCGGATAATGCTTCCCGAGTTCGCCCTCCACCTCGGCAAGGGCCACCTGCATAGCTGCGACATCGGACGGGTCGGTATACGATCGAATCGGATCGTTCGCGAACGGCGCGAGGCGCTCGAGGGAGATCGTCAAGATACTACTCCAAATTCGTCGAATGGGGACTGTGGGCTCGTGGGCACCGATCCCATTGTACCCCAGCAGGGAACCCCCGGCGCTGCGACTCCTGCCGTAGCGGGCCTCGGAGTCCGGTGGCAGAACGAGTGGCTCGATGATCTACGACGTCGCAATCGTGGGCGGGGGGATCGTAGGGTTGGCGATCGGCCGCGAACTCCTCTCCCGCCATCCCCATCTCCATCTGGTCGTTCTCGAAAAGGAGCCCAGCGTCGCCGAACACCAGACCGGTCACAACAGCGGCGTCATCCACTCGGGCATCTACTACGCGCCGGGATCGCTTAAGTCCAGGCTTTGCACCGAGGGCCGCCGCGCGCTGTGGCAGTACTGCGACAAGAAGCAGATCGAGTACCGGCAGGTCGGCAAGCTGATCGTAGCAACCAAGGAACGCGAGCTCGCGGCGCTCGATGCCCTGATGCAACGCGGAGTTGCCAACGGGATCGACGGCCTCGTCCTGCTGGACGCCAACGGCATCGAGCAGCGCGAGCCGTACTGCCGCGGCATCGCCGCCGTCTTCTCGCCGGTGACGGGCATCGTGGATTACGGCGCGGTCGCGCGCAGCTACGGCGACGATATTCGCTCGATGGGCGGCTCGATCGAGACGGGGAACCGCGTCCTGGGCTTCGACCGTAGGGCCGCCAGGACGCGCATAAGGACGGAAACCGCGGACTACGAAGCGCGCAACGTGATCGCGTGTGCCGGGTTGATGGCCGACCGCGTCGCGAAGATGACGGGCGGCGGCGGCGATCCCAAGATCGTGCCGTTCCGCGGCGACTACCTGATCCTCAAACCCGAGAAGCGCTACCTCGTGACTGGCAATATCTACCCCGTCCCGGACCCGGCGTTTCCGTTCCTGGGTGTACACTTCACCCCGCGCATGAACGGCGACATATGGCTTGGCCCCAATGCGGTCCTCGCGTTCGCGCGAGAAGGCTACACCCTCGGCACGATCGATCTACGCGATCTCTTCGAATCGCTCACCTACGCAGGGTTCATCAAACTGGCCGGCCGGCACATCCGTGCGGGGATGGGAGAACTCTATCGCGATATCGTGCCCCGCGCGTACGTCGCGGCACTACGGCGCTACATCCCGGCGCTGACCGTTTCCGATACGTTGCCCGGACCTTCCGGCGTCCGCGCTCAGGCGATGCGTGCCGACGGAACGATGCTCGACGACTTCGCCTTCGAGGAGTCCGACGGCGCGCTGCACGTGCGCAACGCGCCTTCACCCGCCGCCACCTCGTCGCTCGCCATCGCGGCCTACGTCGCGGACGATGCCGATCGCCGTTTCGGACTGCGTCGCTAGCAGCAGCGGCTCTACGAATGAGCGGACGCGCTCAGCAGCCGCTCCGCCCACCGATCCACAGTATGCATCGATCAGGGCACTGCCGACGATAATGCCGTCGGCAAGCGGAGCCACTGCGCGCACGTGCTCCACCTTGCTGACGCCGAATCCGACGGCGAGGGGTTTGTCAGTCAACGCGCGCATCGTCGCGATCTGCGATCCCAACGGCGAGAAGTCGGGCTCCGTTCCCGCGCCGGTGACCCCAAGACGCGAAACGACGTAAACGAACCCCGTGGCCTGCGCGGCAATGCGGGAAGCGCGATCGCGGGCCGTGGACGGTGCTACGAGCAACGGCATCTCCACGGCGTTTGCAACCAGCGCCCCACGCAATTCGGCGCCTTCTTCAAGAGCCACGTCGGGCACGATGACGCCCGCCACGCCTGCGGCAGCGGCGGCCTCAGCCAGGCGCCCGATCCCAAAGCGATAGACCGGATTGTAATAGGTGAAGAGCACGATCGGCGGCCAACCGCGCTCTCGGCCTTGCCCAACCAACCGCAGCACGTCGGCCATGCGCGCACCCGCACGTAAGGCTCGCACGCCGGCTGCCGCAATGGTCGGCCCATCGGCCAGCGGATCGCCGTACGGGACGCCGGCCTCGATCGCATCGACGCCGGCGCTCGCGAGCGTATCGAAGATTGCGGCGGTTGTCGCCAGGTCCGGGTCGCCGGCCATTACGTACGGAATGAACGCGGCCCGACCGCGCTCCCGGGCACGCCGAAAGACCGATTCAAGCATGGCTGCAGCCCTGGGCGCCACGTGTCGTCATTCCGCGCTCCTCGACGGGTACGCCGAGCGTACCTGATCGATGTCCTTGTCGCCGCGCCCACTGAGATTCACGACGATCAAGTCGTCCCGATTGCGTTCGCGCGCGAGCTCGCGCGCGAACGCGATCGCATGCGCACTTTCGAGCGCCGGGACGATACCTTCTAGGCGGGCCAGCGCGAAGAATGCTTCGAGGGCCTGCGCGTCGGTCACGGCAACGTACGTCGCACGCCCCGTCTCCTTCAAGTAGGCGTGCTCGGGCCCCACGCCGGGGTAATCGAGTCCGGCGCTAATCGAGTGCGTCTCGCTGACCTGCCCATCCGCGTCTTGCAAGAGATACGAGCGCGACCCGTGCAACACCCCGACGCTGCCGGCGCCCAGAGACGCCGCCGTGTGCGCACCGCCGAGACGTTCTCCGGCAGCCTCCACGCCCCACAAGCGAACGCTCGGGTCGTCGACAAAGCCGGCGAAAATCCCCATCGCGTTGCTCCCGCCGCCCACACACGCGATCACGTCGCTCGGCAACCGGCCATAGCGCGCGAGGCATTGGCTTCGCGCTTCGACACCGATGACTTTTTGAAACTCGCGAACCATATATGGGTACGGATGCGCGCCCACCACGCTGCCGATTACGTAGAACGTATCCTCAACGTGAGCCGCCCACTGCCGAAACGCTTCGTTGGTCGCATCTTTGAGCGTCTGCGTCCCGCCCGTAACGGGATGAACGCGCGCTCCCAGCAAATTCATGATATAGACGTTCAGCGCTTGGCGCCCGACGTCGGACGCACCCATATAGACGTCCACGCTCATGCCGAGTTTCGCGCCTACGGTCGCCGTCGCAACGCCATGCTGCCCTGCACCGGTCTCTGCGATGATTCGCCGTTTGCCCATCCGCCGCG
>JAJXWN010000179.1 GCA_021781595.1 bacterium
GCCGTACATCTCGTCGTCGGGGAACATAAGGCCGCAGTCGACCGCCACCATATCGTCGTTGGTCTCGATCAGCGTCATGTTGCGGCCGATCTCGCCGCAGCCGCCCAGGGGGACGATGCGGACGTACGGCTCGGACGGGGGAGCGGGAACGGTCAGGGTGTCGGCGTTCACATGTTCGTCTTTACAAGCGAGCTCGAAAGCGTGAAGGAGGCTCGGAGGAGCCTATGCCTATCCGATACCCCATCGCCCTAGCCGTAACCTCGCTATTCTTGCTGGCCGCGCCCGCTTGGGCCCAGCCGAGCGCCACCCAGGACCGGCATCGCGGGCGCCTGGCGACGCCGGCGCCGGCTCGCGCCCGGAGCGCCGCTCCCGAGCAACTGTACTCGCGCCGGGCGCTGCGCCGTGCTCGCATCATCGTGCAGATGCGGCTCTTCGAGCTTCGCGAGGAGCGCCTCGAACGCGTCGAACGCGCGATCGAGCGCCGGTTGCCGGCGGCGGATATCCTTCGCAGCGCGCTGCCGCCGTTACGTGCGGCGAAGTGCCACCGGAAAGGCACTCGCTGCGCCCACTTCCCGTAAGGAACAGGTGAGATCGCGCCCTGCAAAAAACTGCCCTTGAGATCAACGGCCGGCGGTTCGTTGGCGGTTTCTTCTTGAGTGCAGAGAGGTGTGTTATGGGTGTCGAGTCTCCGGCTGCTCCGAAGGCGAGCGGTCTCTCCACGGTCGCCGACGTCGTGGTCTCGCCGAAAGACGCTTTCGAGCGGTTGCGCGAAGCCCCGACGTGGGGCTGGGCCTTCCTGATCGCATTCGCGCTCGCGATCGTGGGTGCGGTGCTGGCGGCGCCGGCAACGCACCATGCGACGCTAGCCTACCTGCAGCAGCAGATCGCGACCAATCCGCTCTTTGCAGGGATGCCCGACACCGCGAAGCAGCAGATGCTGGCAAACGCGCAGCATCCGCCGCTCTATCAGGAGATCATCGGCTGGGTTACGGTCGGCGTGACCTTACTGATCGCCGCCTTGCTGAATGCGGCGATCCTCCTGGTGGGCAGCGTTATCGGCCGCGGGCAAACGGATTTCAAACGACTCTGGTGCGGATCGATGAACGTAGCGGTGCCGTCGTTCGGACTCATGCAACTCGTGGTCGGCATCATCGCGACCGTGCGCGGCCCCGACGCCTTCGGCTCCCTGCAGGACATCATGCGCGCCGCACCGGGCCTCGGATTGCTCGTTCCCCATGCGAGCGGTGCGCTCGCAAGCCTCCTGGCCTCCTGCAATATTTTTATGATTTGGGGCCTTCTGCTCAACGTCACGATGATGCTCGTTCTGGCACGAACGAGCAAGGTGATCGCCTGGGCGTTCCCCATCATCATCTTCGTGGGCTATGCCGTAATGCAATCCGGCCTCGCCGGCGCATTGCACATGTAGCCCTTCTGCAGACAGAATACGGTCCGGTGAAACATACCGTACCGCACCGCAGTAGCACGAGAGTGAGTTTCTTGCTTCACACCTTACGCGCACGCTATCTCGCCTCCGCGGTACTCATCTGCTGCGCAGCGGCGGCACCGGCACGCGCCGCAGCCGCTGCGCTGACGCTCTCGGACGCGGTGCGTTTCGCGCTGCTGCACAGCCCGTCGGTCGCCCAGCAGCGGTCCGCCGTCGCACAGGCCGACCTTGCGTATGTCAAGCAGCGCTCTTCGGGCTTGCCGAACGTGAACGGATCGCTGCAAAACGTCGCTCAAAAATCGAGCAACCTGCAGGGCGCCTACGCCGTCGTCGGGCTCTCGCAGGAGAACGTATTCAGCCAGAACACCGCGCAGATCGGTACGAACTACACGCTCTACACCGGGGGCCTCAGCCATCTGCAAACGCTCGCCGCAAGAGAGCAGTTCGAACAAGCGCGCGCGACGCTGAGGAAGACCAAGAACCAGATCGCGAGCGATGTGACCAACGCCTTCTATGCAATCGCCACGAATGACGAAGCGGTCCGCCTCGACCGCGCCGATCTCGATTACCAACGCGTCCTGGTCGAAGTTGCCAAGGCGAAAGAGAACGCGGGCGTCGCCGCCGGCGTCGACGTCCTACAAGCCAAAGCATCCGAAGAGAAGAGCCGCTCCGCGCTCGTCGCGGCACAAGCCGCCGCGGTCGACGCGCGCGAGTCGCTCGCGCAGACGATCGGCGCGCCGCTCCGCACGGCCTTCGCCGTGCCGGAACGTATCGTGCAGCCACCGTTGCCGGCGCAGACCCTGAAACGGCTCATCGCGATCGCACAAGCCAACCGTCCGGAGGTCGCCTCCGCGCAAGCCGCGCTCCGCGTCGCGCAAGATAACCGGCGCACCCTCAACATCGATCTCTTCCCGCAGGTTCAGCTCTCGGGCTCCTTCGGCAATCAGTTTTCGCCGACGGCGGTCGTCTTCGGGCAGCAGCAGATCGACCGGCAGTTCGCGACACAGAACGCGTACAACGCCGCGCACGGACTGCCCCTCGTCCCGCTGGCCGATAAGCCGGTTCTGCCGCGCGGCTCGCCCGGCTTCTGGCAGATCCAAGCCGTTACGACGTTCTCGCTGCCGCTGGTCGATTACGGGGTGCGCCACGCAACGCGCCTGGACGACGACAAGCAAGTCGCGGCGGCGCAGGTAGCCTTGGATTCGGCCAAGTCGCAGGTGGCGCTGGACGTCCGGCAGGACTACCGCCAGGCGCAGACCGCACTCGCGCAGATCCGATACGCGCGCGAGGAGTCCCGCTACGGCGTGGAATCGGCCCGCATCGCGAAACTGCAGTACCAGAGCGGCATCGTCGCGCTGACGAGCGTGCTCGAAGCCGAGCAGACCGCGCTATCGGCACAGATCGATCTCTTCAACGCGCGCGTCGGCTACGTCGACGCCATCGTAAAACTCCGCGTGGCTCTGGGCATCTACGACGCACAGAGCGCCGTCGCCGACTTAAGGTAACGCATGAAACGTCTACGCAACCTCCTCTTCATCGTCGCCGGCCTCGCCGTCGTCGTCGTCATCGCGATCTTTGCATCGCATCGCAGTGCCGAGGCGATCACCGCGCGCGTGCAGACGCTCAAGTACGTCGCCTTCCAGACGAAACTGCCGGAGAACGGTATCGTCCAGCATCCACACACCGTGACGATTCCCACGCTCGTCTCCGGTAATCTCGGCGCGGTGTACGTCCGCCCCGGACAGGAGATCTACGCCGGCGAGTTGCTTGCGACGGTCGATAATCCGACCCTCGAGACCAACGCCGCGACCGCACGAGCCGGCTACCAGTCGTCGCTCGCGCAGGTCAGCCAGGCGCACGTCGACCAGCAGAACCAGCACGTCACCTACGACGCGCAGGTCGCGACCGCCAAGAGTTCCTACGACGAAGCCGCTCGGGTCTACAACGCCGACCTCCAGCTCTACAAGAACAAGGCTATCCCGCGTAACCAGCTCGACACCGACCGCGCGAAGATGGAACAGGCGCTCGTCGGGTACCGGCAGGCGCTCCAGCAACTTCGCTTGGGCGCGGTGAACGGTTACGGCCAAAACAGCGTCGAGGTCGCTCAGGCGCAAGCACGGCAGGCCGCGATATCGCAGCAGTCGGCGCAACAGCAACTCGCCTTCACAAGAATTACGGCTCCCTTCGCGGGCATCGTGCAAACGGTTGCTACGCAGCCCAACGACCCGTTGCGCCCGCTGCTGCCGGGCGACCCCGTCCAGCCGGGCCAGCAACTCTTCACGATCGCCGCCGGCGACCGTTACATCGTCAAAGCGCAAGTCGACGAGCAAGACATCATCAACGTGCGGCCCGGCCAGGAAGTGCTCATCTCGGGGCAAGATTTCCCCGGTAAGACGATCGTCGGGCACGTCGCGCAGATCGCGCCCGTAGCGATCAAATCGACCGACGCGTCGAGCACCGCACGCCAAGTTCTCACCACCGTCCGGCTGGATAGTTCTCCGCCGTACTTGAAAGACGGCATGACCGTCGACGTCGATATCGTGACGCGGAGCGTCCCGCACGCCATCGTCGTTCCCAACGATGCGATCGTAAACAAGAAGGGCAAGAAGTACGTCTACGTCGTCACCAAGGGGATCGCGCACGAGCGCCTCGTCGAGACCGGCAGCACCAACGACACCAGCACGCTGATCACCTCGGGCCTCGCTCCCGGCGAGGAGATCGTCGCCGCGCGCAATCCGCTGCTGCACGACGGCGCCCGCGTCAAACCGGCTCCCTCGCCCTCGCCGCTTCCGTCCGGGTCGTGACGCGAATCCTCGCCTACGTGGGAGAGGCCGCCGCTTCGCTGTGGCGTAACCGCGCGCGGTCGCTGCTCACGATCTTGGGCATGGTCATCGGCACCTCGTCGATCATCGCCGTCTTCGGCATCAGCAAGGCGACGACGAGCGGCATCTCCGCGACGTTCGCATCGTTCGGGTCGCTCGGCATCAGCGTGCTCGTCGACAACACGCAGAACTACCCCGACCAGGCGCAGATTCAGTACCGCGACGCCGCGACCGTTGCGACGGCGCTCGGAAGCCTAGCCGAGGAGGTCATGCCGTTTTGGCAGCGGACCTACCCGGTCGCCATCGGCAATCTCCGGCAGTACGTCCCGGTCGTCTCCAACGGCGGCTTCCATCCCGACAAGCTCGTGATGAGCGAGGGGCGGAAGATCGACCGGCGCGACGTAGCCTCGGCCGCGCGCGTATGCGTGATGACGGCCGGGCTAGCGAAGAAGCTCTTCGGAGA
>JAJXWN010000180.1 GCA_021781595.1 bacterium
ACGCGGTCGCCGCGGCGCGTGCGTTCGAGGCGCGTGCGTGAAGCATCGCGACGCGGCGCCGCCCGGGGCGCGCATCTTCGAGACGCGCCAGCGGGTGCAGTGGGCCGACATCGATATCGCCGGCATCATGTATTTTGCGGCGTATCAGCGCTTCGTCGAGCGGGCCGAGATGGATATGTTCAACGAGATCGGCTTCCCGTACGTCGAGATTTTCGACCGCTACGACATGTGGCTTCCACGTGTGCACGTCGAAGCGAGCTATCACAAGCCGGCGCGCATGGACGATTGGCTGCTGATGCGCACTCACGTCGAGCGAGTCGGTTCCTCGTCCGTGCGCTGGACGACCGCGCTCTCGAACGAAAGCAGCGGTGAGGCCGGCGCCTCGATGACGCTGACGGTAGCGTGCATGGACCGCAAGACGCATCGCAGCCGCCCGCTGCCGCCGGATCTGCGCGCCGCTCTGGTGGCTTGCACCCGGGGAACGCCGTGACGATGCGCGCCGCCGTGCTGGTCGCTCCCAAGCGTTTGGAGCTGCACGAGATCGAGATACCGGCGCCGGGTCCCGGTGCGATCGTCGTGCGCGTTCGAGCGGCGCTCACCGATGGAACCGATTTGAAGGCGTATCGCCGCGGTCATCCGCAGATGCCGATGCCGACGCGTTTCGGGCACGAGTTCTCCGGTGACGTCGTCGCCGTCGGCCCGGCTCGCGCTGCGGGAACCGCTCCGGCCTTCGCGATCGGCGATGCCGTGGCTTGCGTTCATTCGGCACCCTGCGGGCGCTGCTACTGGTGCGAGCGAGCGGAAGAAGAACTCTGCGAATCGGTAATGCGCACGAAGATCTTAGGCGCGTACGCCGAGTACGTCGAGATCCCCGCGCATATCGTTGCCCGCAACTGCTATCGCAAGCCGCCGGAGATCTCATACGCCGCGGCGGCGTTTCTCGAGCCGCTCGCCTGCGTCGTACACTCGCTCGATATCCTGTACGCAGGCGCACGCACGGCGCTCGCCGGCGCGCAGACCGTCGCCGTTTTGGGCGACGGCGGATTTGGGTTGCTGCACGCGCTCTTGCTCGAAGCCCACGGCACGGTTGCGCTGCTGATCGGGCGCCGGCCGGAACGCTTGGCGCTTGCGCGCGAACTCGGCTTGCGCCACGTGCTCGACGGGCGCGCAAGCGATTTTCGCGAGGCCGTGCCAGCCCAAACGGGCGGACGCGGGGCCGATGCCGCGATCGAATGCACCGGGAAGGCCGAGGCATGGGAGGCGGCGCCGTCGCTGGTTCGTCGCGGCGGCACGGTTTCGTTCTTCGGCGGTTTGCCGGCCGGCGAGGGTGTCTGCTTCTCCGCGGCGCGCCTGCACTACGACGAGGTTCGCCTGCTCGCCCCCTTCCACTTCACGACCGGTGCGGTGCGCCGCGCGTTCGATTTGCTCGCGTCGGGAGCGCTCGGCGTGGAGCGGTTGATCTCGCGCCGGTTTCCGCTCGAACGGATTGCCGATGCCTTCGCCTGCCTGGATGGCGGCGAAGGCGTCAAGTTTGCGATCGAACCGTGAGCGCCATGCGAGCTGTGGTGTTGTATGACATCGACGACATACGCATCGAGGAGCGGCCGATACCGCAGCCCGGCCCCGGCGAATTGCTGGTGCGGACCTGCGCCAGCGGGATCTGCAGCGGGGACGTGATGGCGTGGTATGTACGGCGTAAAGCGCCGCTAGTGCTCGGGCACGAACCTGCGGGCGTCGTCGTGGCGACCGGGCCCGCGCAGGAGGGCATGGCACAGCCGCCGTTCGCGGTTGGGGACCGGGTCTTCGTTCACCATCACGCGCCTTGCTTTGCCTGCCGCTACTGCGAGCGCGGCGATTACGTGCAGTGTGCGGTTTGGCGCGCGAGCGAGATCGATCCCGGCGGGCTTGCCGAATACTTTCGCGTTCCTCGCGAGAACGTCGCCGATACGCTGGCCTTGCCCGACGGGGTTTCGTTCGTCGACGGTTCGCTGGTGGAGCCGCTGGCGTGCGTCTGTAAGTCGCTGCGCCGCAGCCGCCTGCGCCCGGGCGATTGCCTCTACGTCATCGGCTTGGGCGTGATGGGACTCATGCACGCTCTCGCGGGCGCCGCTCGCGGGGCGCGCGTCATAGCGAGCGACTTCATGGAGACGCGTCGCGAAGCGGCCGCGCGCTGCGGCGTGCATGCGGTTCACCCCGACCGCGCCGAGCGCGAACTGCGCGCCTTCACCGGCGGCCGGGGCGCCGATGCCGCGATCTGCGGTCCGGGCACGCCGCAGGCGCTGCGCGACGCGCTTGCCGCCGTCTCCGCGGGCGGCACGATAGTGATGTTCACGCCGCTCGAGCCGGGCGTCGCGTTCCAGTTCGATGCCGACGATCTCTACTTCCGCGACGTGACGCTGACGGCGAGCTATTCGTGCGGTCCGGAGGATACGCGCGAGGCGCTCGCGCTCATAGCAGCCGGAGTCGTGACGGCCGAGCGGCTTGGGGCCTCGATTTTTCCGCTCGAGCAGGCGGCCGCCGCCTATGCGGCGCTAGCCGGGGCGCGTATCGTGAAGCCGATCATCGACTTCGGCGAGTCCGGCCTCTCCTAAACAACTTGACATCTGTTAAGTCGCGGGGGTACGCTGGCCGGGTGAACGCCTTTGCCGACGAGCTCAACGCCGTCCTTGAGAGCGCCCGCATGAGCGCGGCGGATCTGGCCGAACGGAGCGGTCTGACCGAGGCCGCGATCTCCTACCTGCGGTCGGGGCAGCGCGAGCCGTCCTACCGCACGCTGCAGAAGCTCACCCAGGTGCTGCCGCAGTTGAGCGAGACGCTGGACCGCAATTCGCCCTTCGACGCCGTCGAGGACGCCATTAAAGATATCCGCGCAGGGAAGATGGCGATCGTGCTCGACGACGAGGACCGCGAGAACGAGGGCGACCTCGTGATGGCGGCGCAGATGGTGACGGCCGAAGCGATCAATTTTATGCGCAAGGAAGCGGGTGGTCTGATCTGCGTTCCGATGACCGGCAAGCGGCTGGACGAACTCCACTTGCCGCAGATGGTCGACGAGAACAGTGCCGTGCACGAGACGGCCTTTACCGTTTCGGTGGAGGCGCGCGGCCGCACGACCACCGGCATCTCGGCGCACGATCGCGCCGCGACGATTTTGGCCCTAGTCGATCCGAACACGCGGCCCTCGGATCTGCTGCGCCCGGGGCATATCTTTCCGTTGCGCGCCCGCGAGGGCGGCGTGCTGGTGCGTGCAGGCCAAACCGAAGCGTCGGTGGACTTGGCGCGGTTGGCGGGCCTCTATCCGGCCGGCGTGATCTGCGAGATCATGGCCGAGGACGGCACGATGGAACGTTTGGACGGGCTGGTCGCCTTCGCGAAAAAACACGACCTCAAACTGGTGACCGTGAAGGATCTCATCGCCTACCGCGTGCGCATGGAGCAGTTGGTCACCCGCATCGCCGAGTTCCACCTTCCGACCGCTAACGGTAACTGGCGCGGATACGCCTACGATAGTGCGATCGACCACAACACGCACGTCGCGCTCGTGATGGGCGAGATCGAAGACGGGCGAAACGTACTGGTACGCGTGCATTCGGAGTGCATGACCGGCGACGCCCTGCACTCGATCAGGTGCGATTGCGCGGCGCAGCGCGACGGTGCGATGGCGATCATCGCGGCGGCGGGCCGCGGGGTCTTCTTGTACCTGCGGCAAGAGGGCCGCGGCATCGGACTGGCGGATAAACTGCGCGCCTATCAACTGCAGGACCAAGGGGCGGATACGGTCGAGGCGAATCTCGCGCTCGGCTTGCCGGCCGATAAGCGCGATTACGGGATCGGCTCGCAGATTCTTCGCGATTTAGGCGTCAAAGAGATGTGCATCATCACGAACAACCCGCGTAAGATCTACGGTTTGGAAGGCTACGGCATCAAGATCGTCGACCGCGTGCCGCTGCAGACGGTGCCGACGCAGTACAACAAGCACTACATGAATACCAAGCGCCGCAAGCTCGGCCACATGTTCGACGAGAACGCGGTGGCGACGTGAAAACCGAAGGCGAGCAGCCGGCACCGGATTGCGCGGGAAAGCGCTTCGCGATCGTTTCGGCGCGTTTCTACGCCGAGATCGCCGACCGGCTCGAAGAGGGGGCCCGCCGGGCGCTGCGCGATTGCGGCGTCCGCGACGAGGACATCGAACTCTACCGCGTCCCCGGCTGCTTCGAGTTGCCGCCGGCGGCAGGACGCCTGATCGCGCAGGATCGCTTCGATGCGGTCGTCGCGCTTGGAGCGGTCGTGCGCGGGGAGACGCCGCACTTCGATTACGTCGCGGGCGAGTGCGCGCGCGGCATCATGAACGTCCAACTCGCGACCGGCGTCCCGATCGGCTTCGGTGTGCTGACCACCGAGAATCTGGCGCAGGCCCAAGAGCGGGCCGATCCGGCCCGGGGCGACAAGGGGTATCACGCCGCCATCGCCGCCGCAGCCTTGCTCCAGGTGCCCCGCGAAACCCCTCGTGAACCGGCCGGTTTCCGCTGGTAGGGCGGCGTTCCCTTGACACGGAGGCTCGGTTGGTTCCTTTCGTGCGCTTTCTCATCATTGCACGGCCCTGCAAAGTGGACGTACCACTATCTCTACGTGATCATCGACATCTACAGCCGGTACGTCGTCGGCTGGATGGTCGCTGATCGCGAAAGCTCGGAGCTCGCGCGCATTCTCCTGGCTGAAAC
>JAJXWN010000181.1 GCA_021781595.1 bacterium
CCACACTCTCGCCGCAAGCGAAAGCTGGCCAAGCGGTCTTCGCGCAGGATTGCTCCAGCTGTCACGGCCCGCAAGGGCAGGGCACGCCGGGCGTCTTCCCGCCGCTAGCCAACAATCCGTTCGTGACCGGCAACCCGCAGGCCGTCATCAGCGCGCTTCTCGACGGCAAGCAAGGACCGACCACGGTGAACGGCCAGAGCTACAACGGCCAGATGCCTCCGTGGAAAGCGACGCTCAGCAACAAGCAGATTGCCGAGGTCGCGACGTTCATCCGCACCGGCCTCGGCGCCAACAAAGCCAGCGCCGTCACCCTCTCAGAGGTAACCGCCCTCAAGAAATAGCTCTCGTCCCTTCGCCCTTCGTCCTTCGACAAGCTCAGGGTGACAGGAGTACGCGCACGCGGGAGTGCTGTGCGCGAGCTCGTCCGCGCGGTGGGGGCGGAGTGCGTTGCACGAGCGGCTGTGACCGACGAGCGAAGCCAGGATGGCGGAGCGACGAACGGCGCTCGCGCAATGCACTCCGCCCCCACCGCGCCGGCACAGAACAAACGCCCACTTCCGGCCCTTCGTCCTTCGTCCTTCGACAAGCTCAGGGTGACAAGGGCCCCGTGCATTTCGGGCCGTGAAAGAGATAGAGCACCGCATCGCCGGAGTGTGCGACTAGCGTGCGGTGGCGCCCGTATGCCGGATCGTACGGGCGCGGCGTCTTCGGTGCGACGACCCACGCTCGCGGCGCCGCGCAGATGACGGTACGCGGATCGCGCAGACTGCCGGTCGCAGAACTTCCAGGCGATGCCAGTACGTAAACTTTCGGACGCGTATAGAACAGCAGGGCGTTGCTGCCGGCGACGCTCTGAATCGCGATCGCGTCGCCGGGCCTGCTATGCGCGTCGATCGCCGCTGCCAGTGTGGGAATGGGCTTGAAGCGTTCGGCATTGGGAAGGGCCAAGAGCGCGAGAAAGAGCACCGCGAGCGTCGTGGCGCCTCCCAAGACGTAGGGTGCGTAGCCCATGGTCTCGTTGCGCGCGAGCAGCGCCGCAGTGAGAACCGACCCCACGAAAATTGCAGCGCCCATAAGTATGAGATCGGTCGCGAGCGTCTGCAAATCCGCCGTCAGGCCGTTGTCGCGCGAGAACCACACGATGGCGACGGCGACCATCGCGATGGTCACCGGAACGGCCACGGCCGAGACGACCACCGAGCGGCTCCTGCCCTTGCGCACGACCGCGTCGAAGTAGAGTGCGACGACGAGCGCGAGTGCGGGGAACTCGAGCGCGATGTAGTTCGGCAACTTGGTCTTCGCAAAACTAAAGAATACGAACGGCACGACGATCCAAACGAACGCGAGGCGGAGCATCTGCTGCACGTTCCGGTCGCCTTCGTCGCGCGCACCGCGTTTCAAGCGATCGATGCCGTATGAGATCGCCGACGGAAAGAACGCGACCCACGGAAAGAAGCCGAGCACGAGAACCGGCACGTAGTACCAGAGCGGGCCGCCTTGGTTCTCGATCGTCCCGGTGTACCGGCCGAAGGTGTAATGGCCGATCAGCTCGACCACCGAGTGAAACCCCGTGCGGGTGATCAAGGCGGCAAACCACGGCACCACGACCGCACCGAAGAGCGCCAATCCCACGACCCATCCGCGCCACGTCGGCGTTTTGGTCTCGGTCGCGCGCCGGTTCCACAGGTAATACGGAACGATAACCATCAAGGCGATGACCGGGGCCACCGGGCCCTTGGCCAGGAAGCCGAAGCCAGCCGCAACCCAACCGTAGACGAAATAGCGGTCTCGGCCGCTCTGCAGAGCGCGGAACCACCAGAAAATCGAGAGCGCGACGGCTAGGTCGAGGAGCGCGTCCATGATGGCGAGACGACCCACGATCGCCTGCATGAGGCACGTCGAAAGGATGAGGCTCGCATAGATGCCCGCACGCATCCCGGCCTGCCGGGTCAGCGCCCAGCCGGTCATCCCGCCCATCGCGATCGTTGCCAAAGCCGACGGAAGTCGCAGTGCGAAACTGCTTACGCCAAAAAGTTTGGCGAAGAGCGCGCTGATCCAAAAATACAACGGCGGCTGTATGAACCACGGAGCGCCGTTCAGGTGCATCACGATCCAGTCGTGGTAGAGCAGGATCTCCCGCGCCACCTCGCCGTACGCGGTCTCGCTGTTGTCCCAGAGCGTCCCGTTGCCGAGCCCCGGCAGCGTTATGAGCGCGGCGACGGCGATGCCGACGAGTGCCGCGCGAGCGGGTTTGCGCATGAGCGGCAGTTTTGGGCACCCGGGTATCGAAGTCATGCGCCGAGCCTATGCCTTTACCTATCAGCCTGCACCTCCGCGGTCGCCGCGTGCTCGTCGCCGGCGGCGGATCGGTAGCGTATCGTAAGACCATCGCGCTGCTGGAAGCCGGTGCGCGCCTGCGCGTCGTCAGCCCGCAGCTGCTTCCCGAACTGCGCCGGCTGCTCGCACCAACCGATGCGGAGGTGCGGGAACGCGCCTACGACTCCACCGATCTTGCAGACGTTGCGCTCGTTATAGCCGCCACCGGCCTCGACGCCGTCAACGCCCGCATCGTGGGTGATGCGAGCGCGCGAGGCGTACTGGTATGCGACGCGAGCGACGGCGAGCGCGGCGATTTCACGATGCAAGCCGTCGTGCGCGTCGGCGACGTTACGTTCACGATCGACACGGGCGGCGGCACTCCTGCCTTCGCCAAGCGCATCGCGCGCGAACTTCGCGAGCGTTTCGGTGAAGGCTACGGTGCCGCGGCGCGTACGCTCGCGCGCATGCGCGCGTACGTCAAGATCGTACTGCCGGCCAAGGAGCGCGGCGACGTTCTTCGGGAGCTCGCGGAGCTGCCAATCGAACGCCTTGCGACGCTCGATCCGGCGCAGGCGGAAAACGAGGTCGAGGCGGCCATCGAGCGCTTGCACCCGGCGCCGCAGCCGGCACCAACTCGTACGGTCGTCTGCGCCTCGCGCGCGAGCGCTCTCGCCATGACGCAGACGCGCCAGGTCGCCGCGCAGCTTGCGCGCCACGGTACGGCAACGACGATCGTCAACGTCACGACGACCGGAGATCGCGTGCAGGATCGCTCGCTCGCGTCGATCGGGACCGAGAGTTTGTTCGTCAAGGAATTGGAACTCGCGCTTCGAGAGGGCCGAGCCGATTACGCCGTACACTCGTGCAAAGACTTGCCGAGCCAGCTCCCGGATGACATGTGCTTGGCGGCGGTATCGGCCCGCGAAGACCCGCGCGACGCATTTTGCAGCGAGCGTTTTCAGCATTTCATGGAACTCCCGGCCGGCGCCCGCGTCGGCACGTCGAGCCCGCGGCGACGAGCGCAGCTTGCCGCCTTGCGCGACGATCTCGCTTACACCGACGTGCGCGGAAACGTCGATACGCGCCTGCGCAAGCTGCGCGAAGGAGAGTACGATGCGATCGTCCTCGCCATGGCGGGCTTGAGCCGCTTGAACCTCCGCGCGCGGCATACGGTGCCGTTTGCGGTCGACCAGATCGTCCCCGCGGTCGCGCAAGGCGCGCTCGCCGTCGAAACGCGCGCGGAGAGCGCGGAGCTCGTCCGGCGGCTGCGCGAAGCCGTCAACGATCCGGCGGCCGAGATCGCCGTCGCCTGCGAGCGAGCGGCGCTGCGCGAACTCCGCGGCGGCTGCCAAGCGCCGATCGGCATCTACGCGATCGTAGAAGGCGCCACGCTCTCCGTACGGGCGGCCGTCGCTTCGCCCGACGGGTCGCGCGTCGCCGGCAGCCGGCGCACGGAACCGGTGGGCGGCCTCGCCAAAGCCGAGGCGACCGGCATAGCGTTGGCGCGCGACCTCCTCGAGAACGGTGCGGGCGAGATCATCGACGCGAATCAAAGCCCGGCCTCGCTACCGCTAGCCGGGCGCCTCGTGCTTCTCCCGCGCACGCAGGAGCGCCCCAGCCGCATCGCGGCGGCCCTGCGCGCCGACGGCGCCGAAGTCGTCGAGCTGCGCTCCGGGGAAGCGTCTCCCGCGCTGCTCGGCGAACGGATACCCGATATGATCCTCTTTCCGTCGAGCGGTTGCGTTGCGGCGGCCTCCGACTACCTCCAACGCGTCCATCTCCGGGGCCGCCGCCCCGCAGTCGCCACGATGGGCCCCGCCAGCTCGGCTGCGGCCCACGCAGCGGGTTTTACGCCGGACGTCGTCGCACCCGGAGCCGCCGCCGAGGCCTTTCTGCGCTGCGTGCGCGAGTATCTACAAACCATCGCCGAGGACGGACGGTGAGCGCGCAGACTCGCCTGCAGATCCCCATGCGCCCGCGGCGCCTGCGGCGGACTCCGGCGCTTCGCGCCCTCGTGCGCGAGCATGACGTGCGCATCGACCACCTGGTCGCACCGCTCTTCGTCGTCGAGCGAACCGCAGACGCCGGACCGATCGGTTCGATGCCCGGCATCAACCGCTTCACGGTCGAAGGCGCGGTCGAGGAGACCGGCGTGCTCGACGCGCTCGGCATCCGCAGCGCGCTGCTCTTCGGCATCCCCGAAAACAAGGATGCCGAAGCCACCGCAAACTACGACCCGAACGGCGTCGTTCAACGCGCGGCGCGCGCCATAAAAGAGGCCTACCCACAGGTTTTAGTCGCCGCCGATCTCTGCAACTGCGAGTACACCGACCACGGGCACTGCGGCATCGTCACGCCGGAAGGCGACGTCGACAACGAC
>JAJXWN010000182.1 GCA_021781595.1 bacterium
GGGGTATTCGCCCGTTCCGTCGCCGGTTACGACGCGCACGTTCACGGTACCGAAGAGCGCGAGTGCGCGCCGCGCGGCGTCGGCGAGATCTGCCTCCAGTTCCACGGTGGTTACGAAACCGTTTGGGCCGGCGAGATGCGCCAGGAGCGCCGCGTTGTAGCCGCTACCCGTACCGATCTCCAGAACTCGCGAACCGGGCGCCACCTCGAGCTGTTCGAGCATAAGCGCGATCATCGTGGGCTGCGATGCCGAGCTGATCGTAAGGCCGGCGCGGGCTTTTACGAAGACGACGCCGTCCGCGTACGCCTCCTCTACGGGTACGTTCGGTATGAAGGCATGGCGCGGTATGGCACGCAAGGCACGTTCGACGGCGGGGCTGCGTATGGTGCCGGCGGCTTTGAGGCGGCCAACCATACGCTCGCGTAGCACCAAGGCTTCCACGAAAGTTCCGCCCGCTCAGGGACCGATGCCGGAGGCACGCATCCGCGGGGCTTCCACCTGCGCGTGCGGCAAGGCCTGCCGCCGCCTCGGTCGCTCCAGGAGGTACTTCTCTTGCTTTGGCGACGCGCGGTCAGCGGTACGCTCGGGCGCCGATCGGCAGAACCTACGCTCATGAGATGCGGACACTCTTCGCGCCGATTGCGTATCTTACGAGTTCGATGGCCGGTGGCGCGATACGGGTGAATGCGTGGCAGCGCGCGGTCGTCGTGGTGAGGCCGGGCTAATGGTGCGGGTCGTCGACGTCCACTTGATTCCAAGAGATTCCGCGGCGGCCGCCAGTCTGTCGTTACGTGTCGCTAGCGGCAAGCCAAATCGAATGGCTAGATCCAGATAGGTTGCATCGTAAGCCGACAATTCAAACTGTCGCGCAAGAGCGATCTGCGGAAAGGCCGGCGACTGGTTTCCACTTTCAACGGTAAATGGTAATGCACGAAGATAATCGAGTATGGCACTGGTCTGTTCCGCCGTCAATCTGCCTCGCCGTTCGCTCTTTATCAACACGTGTGCGATTTCGATGCTCCAGAGAGATGGAACGAGTGCGCCGTTTTCCTTCACATAACGCAACGCACTTACGGCTGTCGCATCTCTTTCGTCACGGAAGAACCAACTGAGTGCCATCGAGGAATCAAGAACGAGCTTCACGCGCGCTGCTCGCGGCCGGCACGGATCGTACTAACGAGAGACTCGCCGAGCGTCCATTGGAGCGATAAAATTTCATCGACAATCTTTTCAGGATTTGCTTTCGACGCAATCGGCCGCAGTTCCGCAACCGGCTCTCCATTGCGCGTTACAACGACAACCTCGCCACTTTGAACCTGGTCCACGAGCTCGGCAAACTTAGAGCGAGCTTCGTACATTCCGACCGTCCTCATGAGGTAAGTCTACCGTATCGACTAGTCGGCGTCAACGTACGATACGTAGCCGGGCCTGGACTCCGGGCGTTTGGCGTGCTCGCGAAGATCGATCTCAAGCGCGGGAAACTTCCAGGGACGGCGGAACGACCCGGAAGCAGATGTCGGCCTCAGCCCGCTGAACCTCGAATGTGAAGGAGCTGTACAATCTATCGGAAGGCCACGTAGCGTGGGCTACGAGCCAATCGTTTCGTTCACGCATTGCAACAGTTCGCGTGCGCTTTCAAGAGGGGCGGCTCGCGCTCGTCAAGGGATGGCCGCAACGTAGATTTAGCGGCGATCATCCGGTACGCGGAAGCATCGTGCGCAGAGAATGCTCGACCGGTCGTCGTCGCCAGATAAACTTCGCGTGCGCTATGGTTCGCCCGTCACGTGTGATCGATGCGCCGTGCGAGGCGTTCGCTCGGCTTGACGCCTGCCCGTCTCACATGGTAGAGTATCCAAAAATGTCCAGTGCTTTTACGCTTGCTACCATTACGATGCTCCGCTCCGTATCGGACCGGCGATGGATGGCGACTGCGTAGAGACAGCGGTTCACAGCAGAAGAAGCCCTCGCCGGTCCGGCGGGGGCTTCTTCGTTTTGAAAGATGCGGAGACGCCATGACGCTCTTAACGGGTTGCGGACCCCCCTCCGCCGCCGTCTCGAAGCCGCCTGTTCCGGCGAAAGCTTCGTTGCCCTTCGGCCACAACGCTGCGGCGTTGTTTCCTCATCGCTCCTCGTTTCGACGAAACATACGAGCCCGATCCGGAGACCGCGGGCTTTTCCGCAACCTGTTAACCAGCATTCCCGCCAATGGTTAACGTCGTCACCTTCGGGAGCCCGGTCGTGCAAAGTGCACGACTAACGGACGCAATCGTCGCGCGAATCGCCGACCTTCGGGACGGCGGAGCGATGGTTATCGTAGTCTGCGCATCGCCTGCCGTCGTCGCCGATGCGCTTGCGCAACGGGGCTACGCGTCGATGCTGCTTCCGGATCATTTCACGATAGGAGCCTTCGACGAGCCTGCGCGCAGCGGGATCCCGCTTCTAGTCGGAGGCGGTCAAGAGGAGGCGATGGCGCTCGCCGCTACGTTCGAGTCGGCACGCGTCATCGTGTACGCCGACGCGCACGGCGTGATGTCCGCGGATCCCGAACGCGTGCCGGCGGCGACCCCCGTCGAATTCGCAAGCTACATGGAGTTGATGGAACTTGCGGATCTGCGCGCCGGTGCGCTGCCGCCCGTCGCGGCCGAGCGGGCACGCGCTTTGGGCGTGCCCTACGAAATCCGCAGCATTGTTGAAAATCGCGGGACGATCGTTCGAGACGACGCATTCGAAGAACGCTCGAAACCAGTTACGTCTATCACAATATCGACAGGAGCCGCATTCGTGAGCGTGCGCCCGGTGCACGACGACGGCGACCGATGGCGCAGGCAGCGAACGCAGATGGTCGAGCAGCTCGCAGCCCGCGGCGTATCGCTCGAGATGTTGCAGTTCTTTCCCAAGCGAATGCGGTTCACCGTTGACGCGGACCGGGTCGATCTCGCGCAAGACATCGCCGCAGAACTTTCGCTGCACTCCCACGCTACTACTCATTGCGCGAAAGTGTGCGTAGTGGGGAGTGGGATTAGAAGCACGGTCGGCGTCTTCTGTAAGGTTTTCGCCGCACTCCGGGAACGCGATATCACGGTCCTTCATTTTACCGACAGCAACGTTACGATCTCGCTGTTGCTTCAGGAACACGAGGCGGCCGCGGCCGAACAGGCTCTGCACGAGGCGTTCGTTACGGGCAGCACGCTCCCGGCTGCGGCGTCGATACTCTTTGACCTGAATTTGCGCAGGCTGCGGGTCAATGGCCGCGAGGTGCGCTTGGGAGTACGGCAGGCGATGTTGCTCAAGGTACTCATCGATAACGTGGGGCGCGTCGTCCGCGCCGAGGAGGTTGCACGTTGCCTTTTCAACACGGACGGAAAAGACGAACTCGCAGCGCTGCGCGTGCATGTCCACAACCTGCGAAAGAAGATCGAAGAAGATCCCGCCGACCCCCGTTACGTCCTGACGATTCCAAATCAGGGCTACCTTTTCGTGCGGTAGACGGGATCGTTAATATGGCTTAATACGAGCGTAGAACGGTTGACATGCTATTGGCAGCATGCTAGGTTAGCCTCACATGTGCGCAATGGCGATGATTAGTACTTCGCAGACGATTTCTACGAGCGCCTTCGGGATCTCGGCGAGCGTGCAATTGTCGTAAGCGCTAGAATCAGTAGCAGTCGACGACGGCCCTCACCGAGACGGTGGGGGTCGTTTGTATAAGAGGAGCGAGACCGTAATGTTGGTTTTATCGTGCGGGACGTGCGCGACAAATGCGCCCGAAGGTTCGGAGTGCGTGCCATGCGCGTCGTGCGGCGATGTAGTTAACGTTACGTACGAGCGAGAGCTCACGTTGCCACGCGACGCCCGCGCCGTGTTCCGGTCGAGGCTTACATCGCACGCATTGCACGAACGCAGCGGGGTTTGGCGATTTCGCGAGCTCTTGCCGCCCGTGAGCGATTCGCAGATCGTGGCGCTTCAAGAAGGCAACACTCCGGAGTTGCCTGCGGAACGCTCGGCGGCCTGGAGCGGGCTCAAGGGACTGGTGGTCAAGAATCTCGGTTGCAACCCGACCGGTTCATACAAAGACGCCGGGATGACCGTCGCCGTAACCCGGGCACGAGCCGTCGGCGCGAACGTTCTGGCGTGCGCGAGCACGGGGAATACTTCGGCGAGTTTGGCCGTCTATGCAGCACGCGCGGGCTTGCCGGCGGTAGTGCTCCTACCTGCGGGGCACGTGCCGACATCGAAGCTCGCGCAGGCGCTCGATGCCGGCGCGATCGCATTCGCCGTCGACGGCGACTTCGACGTGGCGATGCAGGCGGCACGCGAGCTCGCGTTACGCGGCGCCGTCTATCTCGTAAACTCCCTCAATCCGTTCCGGCGCGAGGGGCAGAAGACCGTTGCATTCGAATTGCTCGAAGCCCGCGGATGGCACGCGCCCGACTGGGTCATCGTGCCGGGTGGAAATCTCGGGCATTGCGTCGCGCTCGCGCAAGGATTCGCGCAAGCGCAAGCGCTTGGTTTGGCGGAGCGTGTGCCCCGAATCGCCGTCGTGCAAGCTGCAGGCGCCGCGCCATTCGTGCGCGCATGGCAGCAGAACGAACCGCTCGTCCCGGTGCATGCCACAACCTTTGCGACCGCGATCAAAATCGGCAACCCGGTCTCCTGGCGTCCGGCGCTACGCGCTCTGCATGCGACTGGA
>JAJXWN010000183.1 GCA_021781595.1 bacterium
CGCGAGTCGCGCCTTACGGCGACGGGTCGCGCGCAGGCCGCGGCGCTCGCGCGTGCGCTGGAAGGCGTCTCCGCCGGCCGCGTCGTCTCGAGCCCGCTCGCGCGCTGTGCGGAGACCGCCGAACCGATCGCGTTGCAGCACCGCGTTGCGCTGGAGAAGGACGCGCGCTTGATCGAGATCGCACACGGCGCGTGGGAGGGGCGACTCCGTGCCGATATCGAGCGCGAGGATCCCTCGACGATGCGCGCTTGGCGCGAGGAGCCGCAGCGAGTTGCTTTCGATGGCGGAGAGTCGCTCGGCGAGGTGATGGAGCGCTGGCGAACGTTCGCGGGCGAACTTGCGGGGAACGATGATGTGGTTCTCGTGACGCACGACGTGGTGGTGCGCCTCGCCATCTTGGAGGCGACGCATCGCTCCGCCGCGCGGTTGTGGGAGCCGCGCGTCGTCAACGGGGGGTATGCCCGCTTCGCGATCGTCGACGGGAACTGGCAATTACTCGATGAGTGCCTCGACGATCACCTCGGCCGATTGCGCGTCGACACCGTCTTCCAGGCGCTCTGACCCGGAGAGAACGGGTGCGAGCGACGAGGTATCCGGCAATTATGGTTCAGCACACTAGAGTCGCTTTCCGAGTTTTCTGAACTCGCTGCGAACCATAAGAGAGGCCATACGGAAGAATTCAGCGATTCTGCCGCTTTCGGCAGGAAGCCATGCCTCGTACTCCGCCCAGCTCGGGTCGTCATAGACGCTGACGGTGCAGATGGAGCGTAGCTCTTCGTCTATCGGAACAACGCTCGGATCGAGTCGCTGAGAGGCGCAGTACGCGTGGAACGTGTACGAAGCCGGCCGCGTCCGCGTGATGCCCGCGACCAAGACGCCGTCATGGGTTCGCAGCAACGGTTCGAGCGAGTCTTCAAACGACGCCCGGTTCTCGATCGACTGCAACATGTGATTCCCGAGAAAGCGAATCGAGAGGCGCGTCGTCAGCCCGCCGCGCTTTGCCGGGTCCCGGTAATCGTCATTGATGGTCACGATTATCGGATCGCCGTTATCGCTGCCCATCCCGACGGTCCACGCCATGATCAGCGCAGCGTGCGATTCCAGAACTCGAGCGTGCGCTCCCATGCGAGCTGCGCGGCAGCCGCGTCGTAGTTTCCGATACCGGCCGGGTTACTGAACGCGTGGCCGGTGTCGTACCAATAAAACTCGTGGGCCACGCCCCCGGCTTTCAGGCGCTCCTCGATCGGTGCGATGCCGTCGCTCTTGAAGAATTCGTCGCGCTTCGCCCAATGCGCCATCAGAGGAATCGAGATCGTTGCGGGGTCGCCCGCTTCGGGCGGCGGGTAGCCGTAAAACACTACGGCCGCATCCAGTTCCGGAACGTGCATCGACGCAAGCAGCGTCAGAGCGCCGCCCATGCAGTAGCCGGTGACGCCGACTTTTGCGCGCTGGCGTTTGAGGTAAACGGCGGCGCCGCGCACGTCTTGGGTGGCGGCGTCGGCGAAATCCAGCCCCTGCATCAGGTGATTGGCTTCGTCGCCGGTGGCGGCGACGCGGCCGCGGTAGAGATCCGGTACGAGCGTGCGGTATCCGGCTGCGGCGTACGCATCGGCGATGCTCTTGATGTTGTCATTGACGCCCCACCACTCTTCGATGAGGACGATACCGGGAGCGTGCTCGGGATCGGCGGGCAGGGCGAGATAGCCCGGGGCCTTCGCACCGTCCGGGCGCGGGTACTCGATCGTCTGTCCCATCGGCGTCCTCCTTGTTCTGCCTTCTTCGGCGTCTTGTCGGTCCAGGTTTTCGGCCTTTTCAACGAGGAGCCATCGGTTTGCTTCCGCGATGCGCTCGGGGGCAACGCGCACGCTCAGCCAGCGATGAATGGCATCATCGGTCCGGTGCGTGGCGATGGCTTCGTCGAATGTTTCGGGCGCGATGCCCCAACGCTCCATGACGCCGCGGTCCATCGGGCACGGATAGATGTAATCGAAGATCGTCCCGGCTGCAGCGGCGCGCGCCTTATCGAAGAGGCGCGCAAGCCAGAGGACGCCACCTATCGGCTGGCGCCCTGGGCGCGGGAACGTCTTCCCGTCGCGAAAGTCGATTGCCACGTGCCCTAGAACCCGCCGCGGCTGCCGGAAGTTCCGCCGGCGCAGCCGGTAAATGCAATCGGGCGGTACCCTGCGAATCATGCGGCATGCAAAACGGGAACGCTGCGGAGCCCGGCTACCCCGGGACCGAGTACGAAGAGCCGCGCTGGCATGCCGCCCTGGCGTCGCTGGTGGCGCTGGCGCTCTATATCACGTTGCCTCCGAAGTTGACGTTCGGCCCCTACTGGCTGTTGCCACTGCTGATCTTTGGCACCATTATTCCGCTCTTGATCCTCAAGCCCAGACGGCACAACGAGTCGCCGCTCCACCGGGCCGTCTCGATCGCACATATCGCTGCACTGAATCTCTTCAACGTCGTATCGGTCGTGCTGCTGGTGATCGAGTTGGCGAACCACGCTCACAGCAGCGTCAGCGGCCGCACGCTCCTGCTTTCGGCAGGGCAGATCTGGCTGACGAACGTCATCGTCTACGCGCTGTGGTTTTGGGAGATCGACAGCGGCGGTCCCGACGTACGCGCCCACGCGGCCGGCTCCGCGATCGATGGGCGGACCGACTTTCTCTTTCCGCAGAGCGCATTGCCGCCCGACGCACGCGCACGGCTGAACTGGCGCCCGCGGTTCTTCGATTACGTCTTCCTCGCGTTTACGAACGCGACGGCCTTTAGCCCCACCGACGCTTTTCCGCTCACGCAGGCGGCCAAGATGCTCATGATGGGCGAGGCGCTGACGTCGCTGGTCACCATCGCCGTGGTCGCCGGCAGAGCGGTCAACATCCTCTCGTGATGATAGGACGCGGCGGCCGCAGGGGAGAACGGATGGCCTCGCCTCGTTGCGGGTATGATGTAATGGCAGCCTGCGACCTTCCCAAGGTTGATGTGCGGGTTCGATTCCCGCTACCCGCTAAGGCGAGCATATCCGGCGACGTAGCCAAGTGGTAAGGCAGAGCTCTGCAAAAGCTCCATTCGGCAGTTCGAATCTGCCCGTCGCCTCCAACATCTCTGCAATGATGAGAGCCCGATGCGCGTAGCCGTGGTTGGTGCGGGAGCGATCGGCGGTTTGATCGCCGGCGCGCTCGCGCGAAGCGGCGCCGAAGTCGCGGTGGTGGCGCGCGGCGCCCACCTCGAAGCGATCCGGCGCCACGGCCTCTCCGTACGCAGCGCGCATCTGGGCGATTTCGTCGCCGCCGTCGAGGCGGCTCCGGACCTGCGAGCGCTCGGCTCCTTCGATGCGATTCTCGTTACGGTCAAATCGCACCAGTGGCTACCGCTGCTCGAACAGTTCGCTCCCTACGCCGCGAGCGATACGACGGTCGCGACGTTTCAGAACGGCTTCCCATTTTGGTACTACCGCGACAAGTGGCTCGAAAGCGTCGATCCGGGCGGGCGCATCCTTCGCACCTTCGCCTACGAGCGGCTGGTCGGCGGCGTCGTGCACGCATCGGGGAATGTCGTGGAGCCGGGGGTCGTACGCCACCTCGGGCAGTGGATCTTCCCGATGGGCGCGCCGGCCGGCGGTGAATCGGCGCGCACCCGGCAACTCGCCGATGCGTTCATGCGTGCGGGTCTCGTCGCGCCGGTCGAACCGGAGATTCGGCGGGCGGTTTGGCGGAAGCTTTTCGGTAACGCCGCGCTCAATCCGGTCAGCGCGCTTACGCGGGCGACGACGCAGACGATGCTGCGCGACCCGCGCACGCGCGCGCTGATCGGTGCCATCGTGGAGGAGTGTCGCGCGGTCGCGGCCGCGAGCGGTATAGACGTCGCCGAAAGCGTGGAGGATCGCTTGGCGCATATCGAAGGCCTGGCCGACGTGAAGACCTCCATGCTGCAGGACCTGGAAGCCAACCGCCCTCTGGAACTCGAGCCGATCGTCGGTGCCGTCGTCGAGCTGGCCGCTCGGCTGCGCGTTCCGGCGCCGCACCTCGAGACCGTGTACGCGCTGGCGAAGATGATCGAGCCGGCGAGCTGAGCGCGCAGCTATGCCTCTTACGCGCCGAATCATCCCGTGCTTGGATATCAAAGACGGCCGCGTCGTCAAAGGCGTGCGTTTCGTGGACCTTCGCGATGCGGGCGATCCCGTTGAACTGGCCGCCGCCTACGAGCGTTCGGGTGCCGACGAGCTGGTCTTCCTCGACATCACCGCGACGGTCGAAGGGCGCAAGGCAACGCGCGATATGGTGCGCGCCGTCGCCGCCGAGCTCACGATCCCGTTCGCCGTCGGCGGCGGCGTCGGCAGCGTCGAGGACGTCCGCGGCCTGCTGCGCGCGGGCTGCGACAAGGTCTCCCTCAACAGCGCGGCCGTGCGTAACCCGCAGTTGCTGCGCGACGCGGCGGCCGAGTTCGGCAGCCAGTGCATCGTGCTCGCGATCGACGCGCGCGCGAAATCCGGCGGCGCGGGTTGGCAGGTCGTGATCGACGGCGGCCGCACGCCCACGTGGCTAGACGCCGTCGAATGGGCGAAGCTCGGCACCGGCGGCGGCGCAGGCGAGATTCTGCTCACGAGCATGGACCGCGACGGAACGAGA
>JAJXWN010000184.1 GCA_021781595.1 bacterium
TCGATCGTTTCGAATTCGGCCGTCGCGATACCGCACTCGCGTACGAACGTCTTCTCGAGCAAGC
The DNA here is from genome assembly GCA_021781595.1 of bacterium. Lineage (GTDB taxonomy): Bacteria > Vulcanimicrobiota > Vulcanimicrobiia > Vulcanimicrobiales > Vulcanimicrobiaceae > JAJYFL01. Next base: position 65 of record JAJXWN010000184.1, read on the forward strand.
GATCTTGCGTGATGCCCAAGACCGCGCTGCTCGGCGTAACGGCGTATCCACGGCGCTCGAGGTAGCGTACCGGTTCGATCGCGATGTTCTCAAATTCGTACGTGACGATATCGGTGCGCCGTCCGAGCTCCTCGATCGCCGTCATATCGTCGTACGGCGCGACGATCTGATCGTCGGCCACCTGTCCGCACGGCGAATGCGGCGTCGGGTCGAGTACGACGACCCCGTACCCCATGCGCTTGGCATCGAGAGCGAGCATGCGGCCGAGTTGGCCGCCCCCGATCACGCCGATGGTTGCGATCACAGTTTGATGGAGGTGACCGCGTCGTGCATGCGTTGCACGTAGGCGGCCAAACGCGCGGCAAGGGCTTCGTCCTGCAGCGCGAGGATTCTCGCCGCGAAGAGCGCGGCGTTGCTGCTGTTGCCGATCGCCATGGTCGCGACCGGTACGCCCGCGGGCATCTGGGCGATCGAGAGCAGCGAGTCGATTCCGCTCAGCGCCTTCGAGCGAACGGGCACGCCGATGACGGGCAGGAGCGTCTTCGCCGCGGTCATCCCGGGAAGATGCGCCGCACCGCCTGCCCCCGCGATGATCGCCTGCAAGCCTCGCCCGGCCGCCTGCTCGGCGTACGCGAACATCTCGTCCGGCGTTCGGTGCGCCGAAACGACCCGCATCTCGTAGGGAATCTCCAGCGCCTTGAGGGTATCGCGCGCGCCGGCCATCGTCTCGATATCCGAGACGCTGCCCATGATGATCCCGACCAGGGGAGCGTTTGTCTCTGCCATTCCGGCTCGCCTTCGAGTCGCCCGCACGGGCGCCCTTGGGGATACGCTTGGACCGCGGCGAAGAGCTCGGCGTGGCGAAGTTTCTCCTGGGCGTCAACTACTGGCCGCGGCGCAGTGCCATGTATATGTGGCAGCGCTTCGACCTCGGCGAGATCCGCGAGGACCTCGCGCGCATGCGCGAACTCGGGCTGCAGGCGGTACGCTTCTTTCTTTCGTGGGAGGCGTTCCAGCCGCAGGCGGACCTCATCGACCGCGCCGCCCTGGGGCGTCTCGACGGCTTGCTGGATGCGGTCGCCGGTGCCGGTCTGCGCGCCATACCCACCTTTTTTACCGGCCACATGAGCGGCGTGAACTGGCTACCCGAATGGACCCTGGATTCGGCGATGCCGCACGGCCGCTTCCGAACCTACTGCGCTGGCGCCGAACGCCCGTATGGCATCGGAGATATGTACGTCGGCCCGTTGCTCGTGGCGCAGCGCTTGCAGGTGCGCACGGTTGGCGAGCGCTGCCGCGATCACCCCGCAATCTATGCTTGGGATCTCGGGAACGAGTTCAGCAACCTACGCGAACCTCGAACGCCCGCCGACGCTGCGCAGTGGAGTGAAACCCTCGCGCACGATCTGCTCGAGACGTCGGGGATCGCGTGCTCGGCCGGAACGCATGGCGAAGATATCACGTTCGACCGCAACATTCGCCCGTCGTCGCTCTGCAGGCCATTCGCTTTCGCGACCATGCACGGATACTCGGTCTACAGCGCCTTCGCGCGCGGCCGGCTGGATAGCGGCGTCGTGCCGTTCCTCTGCCGGGTGATGCAGTCGTGCGCCGGAACGCCGGTGCTGTTCAGCGAGTTCGGCAACCCGACGTGTCCGCCGGGAGCGGTTCGGCCGGGAGCCTCTTCCTTTGCGTGCTTGAGCGAAGACGAGATGGCCGTCTACGGGTACGCGGTGCTCGACGCGCTGCAGCGGCAGGGCGCGCTCGGCGGCTTGTGGTGGTGCTGGGCAGATTACGCCGGCGAAATCACGGACCTCGCGCCCTTCGATCGCGCGCCGCACGAACTGACCTTCGGCATCGTGCGCGGCGACGGCAGCGAGAAGCCCGTGGCACGCATGCTGGCACGCTTCGCGCGCGAAGAGCGCGGGGTGACGGCGCTTCCGCCGCCGATCCTCGACGAGCCCACGTACTTCGCGGGATTACCCGGCGCCGTGGAGAGCGCGTATCGCGCATATCTCGAGACCGATGGCTGAGCGACGCGTTCTCGCCGTCACGGGCGCGAGTTCCGGCATCGGCCGCGCGCTCGCGCGGCAAGCCGCGCGCGCGGGTTTTGCGGTGGTCGCGATCGCGCGGCGCGCCGAGCGCCTCGCGCAGCTCGAAGCCGATATCGTCGCCGCAGGCGGTGCATGCGCGATCCTCGCAATGGACGTGCGCGACGCGCGCGCCCCTACGGCGATCCTGGCGACAGCCCTGCGGCGCTTCGGCCGGCTCGACGTGCTCGTGCACAACGCCGGCATGGGCGCCCCGGGGACATTGCTGGCACAAACCGATGCCGCCATCGAAGCGCAGTGGCAGACGCACGTCGCGGCACCGATTCGCATCACGCGCGAAGCGCTGCCGGCCCTGCGCGCCTCACGCGGGCAGATCTTTCTCGTCGGTTCCGGCCTCGCGCGCGTTCCCGCCCCGGGTTACGGTGCGTATTGTGCGGCAAAGGCTGCCGTGCGCGCCGCGGCGACGCAACTACGCCGCGAGCTGCGCGCCGACGGCATCGCGGTAACCTACGTCGATCCGGGTATCGCCGATACCGAGTTTGCGGAAGTCTCCGGCACGCCGCGCATCTCGCCGGCGTCATTCGCGGTTCCGGCGGAACGCGTCGCGTCGCACATCCTGCGCGCGATTGCGTCGCGCCCGGCGCGCGTCAACGCCGTACCCTGGCAGACCGCGGCCGTCACGCTCGGCGAATGGTTTCCACGCCTGGCCGATCTCGCAATGCCGGCGCCTCCGGCGACGTTGCCCGAACCGGCGTCTGCGTCATCGACGCCCGAGCCGGCCACTCCGGCCCCGGCCAACGACCTCGAGCTCGCACTGGCGCCGGTAGCTCGGCGCATGGAGCGCGTCAATCTCCCGCTCGCGTTCGTCGCGGAGCTCCTGCAACCCGGAACCGAACTCCAATTGAGCGAGGTCGCGATGCGCTGGGCCGGCATGCCGAACAAGAACGAGCGCGCCGCCATGGCGGAGGTCCTGGAGACGCTGGCGGGCGCCGGTTTTCTCGCGCGCGCCGGCGAGGAGCGCTGGCGGGTTCTACGCGCGCCGGGCCAAGCGGCGCTTGAGCTGTTTGACGCCGATCGCCGCGAAGAACAGCACCGTGGCGACTAGGACGATCGTCGCGCCGCTGCTGCTGCGCAGATAGTACGATAGGTAGAGCCCGCCGACCGCGCACAGCGCGCCGAAGAACGCCGAGAGCGCCATCATGCGGGCAAAGCGCGTCGTCAGTTGGTAGGCCGCGGCGGCCGGCGTGACGAGCAAGGCTGCGACCAAGACGATGCCGACGGCTTGCAGCGAGATGATGATCGTGAACGCCAGCATCACGAGCAGCCCGTACTCGAGAGCGCCCGCGTCGATGCCGCTCGCCTGCGCGACGATCGGATCGAACGACGTATAGAGCAGGCCGCGGTATAAGACGACGGTCAGCAGCGCGACCACGAGCCCCAAGGCCACGATCATCAGCAGGTCTCGCCGGCCGACCGAGAGGATGTCGCCGAAGAGAAAGCTCTCGAGATCGATCGCATAGTTGCGCTGGCGGCTCATCAAGAATATGCCGAGTGCGAACGCGCCGGTGAAGAGCACGCCGATCGTCGTATCGAGCGAGATCTTTCCACGGCGGTGGACGAACCCGATGCCCAGCGCAGTGATGACCGCCACGACCGCCGCGCCGAAGTAGTAATCGATCCCGCGAAGATAGGCGATGACGATTCCCGCGAACGACGCATGCGCAATACCGTCGCCGATGAACGCGAGCTTTCGCAGAATCACGTACGTGCCCATCGTCGAGCAGAGCACGCCAACCAGCAGCGCCGCGACGAATGCGCGCTGCATGAAATCGTATTGGAATGGGGCGAGCAGCGACTCCATCAGCGTGCGATATCGGAGCGCAGGTGGCCGTGGGTGTGCGCGTGTTCGCGAATCGCCGAGTAGGCGCCCGAGTCGAGCACGTCGGCGGGCGCACCGATCGCCAAGACCCGGCGGTCCAGCACCATCAGGCGATCGAACCAATCGGCGGCGCGATCGAGATCGTGAGTGGTCATCAACACCGGCAGACCCTCGCCGACCAAGCGGCGGATGACCAGGCGCAGCGCCTCTTCGGTCGCCGCGTCGACGCCCGTAGTCGGTTCGTCGAGCAGCAGCAGGCGCGGCTCCTGCGCGATGGCACGCGCGACGAAAGCTCGTTGTTGCTGGCCGCCCGAGAGCTGCGCGATTTGGCGATCTGCCAGATCGCGCATATTGACCGCCTCGAGCGCGCGCCCGACGATCTCCCGGTCGCGTGCTCGAAAGCGCTGGTAAAACCGCAGGCGTGGAAAACGCGCCATCGATACCACGTCGGAGACCGTGGCGGGAAACGACCAATCGATGGCTTCGACCTGCGGCACGTAGGCGATCGACCCGGCCTTCAGCGCGAGCGGCGACTCGCCGAAGACGCAGAGGTGCCCGGAACTTGGCCGCAGGAGCCCGGCGACCGACTTGAGCAGCGTCGATTTCCCCGAACCGTTGGGGCCGACGATGCCAGA
>JAJXWN010000185.1 GCA_021781595.1 bacterium
CGGCGTCGGAGATCTGGTCGGCGAGTTTGTCGGGATGCCCCTCGGTCACTGACTCGCTGGTAAACAAACGGCGATACGCCACCTTACGTGCCCTCGCTCCACGAAGCCATGTATTTAACTTGTTCGACGCTCAAAATGTCGATGTCGACGCCCATCGAGGCGAGCTTTAGTTGCGCGACCTCCTCGTCGATCTCGATGGGTACGTCGTACACCTTCTTCTCGAGGTTCCGATGGTTCTTGGCTAGATACGCCGCAGACATGCCCTGATTGGCAAACGACATATCCATCACGGCCGCCGGATGCCCCTCGCCCGCCGCCAGGTTGATCAGGCGGCCTTGCGCGAGAATGCAGATTTTTCGGCCGTCGTGCATCTCGTACTGCTCGACGAAAGCGCGCGGTGCGGTCTTCCTTCCGTCGCTCAAGCGCTCGATCGCGTCCAAATCCAACTCGTCGTTGAAGTGACCGGAGTTGCAGACCAGCGCGCCGTCCTTCATCAGGCGAAAATGCTCTTCCCGAATCACGTGGTAGTTTCCGGTAACCGTCACGAAGACGTCGCCGATCTTCGCCGCATCGTTCATCGGCATCACGCGGTAGCCGTCCATGACCGCTTCGATCGCCTTGCGCGGATCGACTTCGGTCACCACGACGTGCGCGCCCATGCCGGCCGCACGCGACGCCACGCCGCGGCCGCACCAGCCGTACCCGACCACCACAACCGTGTGGCCTGCCAGCAGCACGTTGGTCGCCCGAATAATGCCGTCGAGGGTTGACTGGCCGGTACCGTAGCGGTTGTCGAACATGTGCTTGGTCAGCGCGTTATTCACCGCGACGACCGGATAGGGCAGCACGCCGTCCTTCTGCATCGCTTTCAAACGAATGACGCCGGTAGTCGTCTCTTCGCAGCCGCCGATCATATCGGCCAGCAGGTGGTTGTGCTTTGTGTAGATCGTCGTTACGAGATCGCAGCCGTCGTCCATGGACATATGCGGTTTGGTCGCGATGACCGACTCGATGTGACGGTAATACGTCTTCTCGTCTTCGGCTTTGATCGCATAGGTTGGGATATCGTATTCGCAGAGCGCCGCCGCGACGTCGTCCTGCGTCGAGAGCGGGTTGCTCGCGCAGAGCGCGATCTCGGCTCCGCCCGCCTGCAAGGCGAGCATCAAATTCGCGGTCTCGGTGGTCACGTGCAGGCACGCGCCGATTCGAACGCCGGCCAGCGGCTTCTCGCGCGCAAAACGCTCTCGGATCTGGCCGAGCACGGGCATGTACGAGGCTGCCCACGCGATGCGCGAGTGGCCCATCTCGGCCAACGAGCGATCTTTGACGTCGCCGCGCAGCGCGTCGGTCCGTTCGAGTACTGGCAAGGTATCTTTCCTCTCGGTCGCAGGGGGAACCGTCGCCTATTCGTCTACAAGAGTTCGCGTCCCCGCTCGCTAATGATCGTCGGCGTGGAGACTCTCGACGGCTATTTGACCGCTCTCGCCTCCGAGCAGCCGGCTCCGGGCGGCGGGAGCGCAGCGACGCTGGTTGCCCAAAGCGCCGCAGCGCTCGTCGCCATGGTCGCCCGCATCTGCGCGAAGAACCCCCGATACCTCCAGTTCCACGCCCTCGCCCGGGCGACCGCCGAGCAAGCCGACGGGCTTCGTGCCGATCTCGGGCGGCAGCGCGCGCTGGACGAAGCCGCGTTCGGACGGGTCGGCACCGCGACCGCGCTTCCCAAACGGACCGAACCCGAACGGGCCGCGCGCAGCGCGGAGCTCGAGCGAGCGCTGCACGATGCGGCGGCCGAGCCGCTGGTGACCGCCGGCCAGGCACTCGCCGTTCTGCGGCTGGCCGACGACCTACTCCGTATCCGGAACCGCGCTCTTTCCAGCGACATTGCCTGCGCCGCCGAGTTCGCGCACGCCGCATTGCTCGCAGCCGGCTACAACGTGCGCATCAATCATAGGTTCATGCGCGACGCCGCTGCAGTCGCGAACCAAGCCGAAGCGCTCGCCGCGCTGGAACGCGAGGGTTCGGCGCTGCTTGCCCAGGTGCGCCTGAGCGTTCGGGAACCGCAATAGCCGGCCTAGCCGGCGACGCGATCCAAGAACGGCCGTATGTCGGCCTCCTCGATCTCCATCCCGACTCCGCGCGTGTGGTAGCGAATATCGTGAAAATCGGATCCGCCGCTCATCAGCAACCCAAAACGCGCGGCCTTATCGCGGAAGTGCTGCACCGCTCCGCGCTCGTGCGTGGGATAGAACACCTCGAGGCCGTCCAATCCGTGCTCGGCAAGCTCGTCGACGATCTCGTAATCGTGCAGCCGTCCCGGATGGGCGAGTACGGCGATTCCGCCGGCGGCTTGGATCGCCTCGATCGCCGCGTGCGGAGTGATGTGGCTGGAAGGAACGTAGCCGGGCGTGCCGCGCCGCAGCAAGAGGCGAAACGCGGTTTCGATGTCGCGCACCATCCCGCGGCGGATGAGCGCCTTGCCGACGTGCGGACGGCCCAGCGATTCTGCACCCTCGGCCTCGGCTTCGACATCGCTCATCGCGATCGGATAGCCGGCCGCTTGCAGCTGCTCGACGGTCCGGCCGATGCGCGTGCGGCGCGCCGCGCGATTGCGCGCGAGCACCGCTTCGAGCGGCCCGCCGTCCAGCGGGAGCCGGTAACCCAGAAGATGGACCTCGTTTTCGTGGTAGGAGGTGTTGATCTCGATGCCGGTGACGACCGTCGATCCACCCGGTGCTTCGAACTGCCCGTAGGCTGCGAGCGTATCGTGGTCGGTCACGGCGAAGATCCGCACGCCGCGTTTGCGCATGAAATCCGAGAGCGCTTGCGGAGCGAGGCTCCCGTCGCTGGCACGCGTGTGCGAGTGGAAGTCGACGATCAACGCGCCACTGCCCGCCCGCTTGCGGCGTCTACGTTCATGCAATGCCTCGCTGGAAGATGCGCTTGATCTCCGTCGCGCGGCCGGATTCGACGTCGATACGGACAACCGCCGCGCAAAACTGTTTGGTCCCGGTCTTCTCCACCGCGAAGCGTTCGGAGAACCCGGTCGTAAAGCGCTCGAGCACCGGGCCGGCCTCCATGCCGATCACGCCGTCGCTCGGGCCCGTCATGCCGACGTCGCTGAGATAGGCGGTCCCGCCCGCCAGAATATAGTCGTCGGCGGTTTGAACGTGCGTGTGCGTGCCGTAGACCGCCGAGACGCGGCCGTCGAGGTAAAGCCCGAGCGCAACCTTTTCGCTGGTCGCTTCGGCGTGGACGTCGACGACGACGATCTTCGTTCGGCCGTCAAACTGCGCGAGCGCCGCATCCACGGATCGAAACGGATCGTCCACGGGCGGCATGAACGTGCGCCCCATTACGTTGAGGATGCCGACGGTCACGCCGGCGACCGCAACCTCCGCCTGACCTCGGCCGGGAACGCCCGGCGGGTAGTTCACCGGGCGGATGACGCGGTCGGCCGTCTCCAAGTACGCCTTGAACTCACGCTTGTCGAAGATGTGGTTGCCGCTCGTGATGAAATCGACGCCGGTTGCGAACATCTCGTCGGCCGTCTGCGCGGTTAAGCCGAAGCCCCCAGCGGCGTTCTCACCGTTGGCGATGCACAGATCGACACCGTACTGTTCGCGAGCAAGGGGCAGGCAGCGCTTGAGCGTGTCGCGGCCCGGAGAACCGACGACATCCCCGATCGCGAGAATAGTGAGCGTGCTAACGGCGGCCCGAAGCCTTTGCTTTCTTCTGCGATTTCAGGAAGTACACCAACACGTGCTTCTCTTCGCGGAAACCTACCAAACTCTTCGACTGGGCCGGATCCCGCAACGCGTCGATCGCATGCTCGGCGAGCTCCTCCTGCGCGACGGGGTCTTCATCGGGGTGTTCGTCCGGCACCGCGTTGCGCACGAGCGCTTGCCCGAAGCGGTCGGAGAGCAGCCCCACCAGCATCACGAGCTCGTCTTTACTGAAGGTCGCGATATCCCGGGTGATGTGGATGAAGGTCATGGCACGATCGGACTCGCACTCGATCTCGACTCGCGCCGGCTCCTCGCCGCCCAGAAACCCGAACCCGCCAACGTGGGCTTCGATCGCGTCGGCGGTCGCTCGCTGCGCGGTCCGATCGATGCGCTGCGAGACCGCAAACGAGAAGCGCACCGTGCCGGCGCCCGGCATCGAACGCATCGAGGCGATCTCCGGGAAACGGACCAGCAACGCACAGACCAGACTAACGGTATCGGTGTTTTCGACGGGTAGCCGCGTGCTCATGATATCCACGACGCATCCTTTACTGCACCACACCCGCGCCGAAGGCACGGCAGCGCCCGGCGGGGTAGGGGTGGGGCCCCGTCTATTAGACGCGGGTACCCTGGCACCCCTTGCACCTTCACGACATTCCCCGCCGCGCCAAGCGGGAGCCGAGAAGGCGGGCCGGCAGGTTCCTGCGGCGCGCCTCCAAAACGAGAAGATTCTGTGGAGAAGCCCCTCCCCGTCTGGATCGCGGCGGTGCCTCCGGCGACGCTCGGCGGGCCCGCGCTGGCAGCCCAGGCGATCGCTGGTGGGCGCCACGCCTATCTCGCCCCGGCCTCGAGGTCTCGGCCGGCCTCCTCTCGGTGAT
>JAJXWN010000186.1 GCA_021781595.1 bacterium
ACGAAACGGCGTCTGCATTCCCACGTTCCGGCCCGTCGCGATGATGTTGCGGAGTTGATGGGTTTTGCCTTCGCGAATAACGTTGCCGACGGCATCGTTTGCAACGAGGACCTCGACCGCGCATCGGCGCCCGTTACCGCGCGACCGAGGAACGAGACGCAAGCAGAAAACCCCGAGGAGCGTCTGGGCCAGCTGAATGCGCACGTGTTCGTGGGCCTCGGGCGGGAACGAGCCGATTACGCGATCGATCGTTTGGGCGGCATCTCCCGTGTGCAGGGTCGTGAAGACCAAGTGCCCGGTCTCTGCAGCGGCCAGCGCCGCATGCATCGTTTCGTAGTCCCTCATCTCCCCGACCAATATCACGTCCGGATCGCTTCGCAGCGCGCCCTCCAGCGCCACGGCGAAGGACGGCACGTCGCGTCCGACCTCGCGCTGGCTCACGATCGAGAGGTCGGAACGATGTTCGTATTCGACAGGATCTTCTATCGTCAGGACGTGTCGCGACTTGTTGCGGTTGATGCGATCGATTACTGCAGCCAGAGCGGTAGATTTTCCGCTGCCGGTCGGCCCCGTAAATAGCACGAGGCCGTTCGGACGCTCCGACAATCTCGCAACCACCGCGGGCAACTGCAGCGATTCGAGCGTTGGGAGGGTGCGCGCCAGCAAGCGAATCGCGAGCACGATTCCCCTGGAAGACCGGTACGCGTGTACGCGGCAGTCTCCGAACTCTTCGTCGCGATGGGTCGTGCTCGCATCGCCTGTACTCTTCAGGCGCTCGAGTGCGTGCGCGCCGAGCACTGTGCCAGCGATGCGATCGATCTCCGAAGCACAAACGACTCCCGTGCTCAGCCTCTCAAGCCGGCCGTCGATGCGAAGCACCGGCTGCGTTTCAGGTGTAAGGTGCACGTCGGATGCATCGCGCATGCGGGCCGCGCGCAGGACTTCCGTGAGGCGAACGGCAGCCAACGTAGCGCTCACCGGGGCGCCTCGACCAACAGGACACGCCGTAGTTCGTCGAAGCCCGTCTCCCCCTCGCGCACCATGCGCATACCGCACGCCGCCATCGGTTCGTACCCCTCCTCTCGTGCCAGCGCGGCTACCTGAACGCTCGACGCGCCCTGCGCAATGGCGTCGCGAATAGCATCCCCGATGAAGAGAAACTCGAAGATCGCCGTCCTTCCGCGGTATCCGGTTCCACCGCATTTCGGACAGCCGAAGGCTTCGTAGGCGTGCGTGAGGTCGCGTACGCCGAATTCGTCGGCGACGTCCCGCCGAAGTGCGGCCCACTGCCGGCAGTCGACGCAAAGACGCCGTACCAAACGCTGCGAGACGACCGCAGTCAACGCCGCCGCAATTGACTGTCGCTGCACGCCCAGCTCGAGGAGGCGCTCGAGCGTACGTGGCGCGTCGTTGGTATGTAATGTCGTCAAGACGAGCTGCCCACTCAACGCCGCGCGTACAGCTACACCCGCGGTCTCCGCATCCCGCATCTCGCCGACCATCAGAACGTTCGGGTCCTGGCGCAGAAAGGCGCGCAATGCCGCGGCAAACGTCAGACCCGCACGTGCGTTTACCTGGACCTGCGCGATACCGGGAATCCGTATCTCGACAGGATCTTCTACGCTGCACAGGTTCTGCGAGTCGACGTTGCGCTCGACCATCGTGGCGTACAACGTCGTCGTCTTGCCGCTGCCCGTGGGCCCGCAAGCGACGACGAACCCGTGCGGCGCGTGCACGACGCGACGGTATCTGGAGAGATAATTTTCGGGCATGCCGAGATTTTCCAGGGTCGGTATGCGTACGCGATGATCGAGCAGTCTAATCGCAATCTTCTCACCGAAGATCGTCGGCATCGAGCTCACGCGCGCGTCGATCGAGCGGCCGCCGCTCTCGATCGTGTAGCGCCCGTCTTGCGGCTGGCGCCGGTCCGCAATGTCCATGCCCGCTAGGAGCTTTATGCGCGAAACCACCTGCGCAAAAAGTCCCTGCGGGAGCGCCATGACGTCGTACAATATGCCGTCGACACGCTGGCGGATGCGACCCCCCTCGGAGGCAGGCTCGACGTGAATATCCGAAGCCGAGGAGACGGCCGCGTGGTGATGCATCGTCTCGACGGCGCCGATAGCGGGTGCGTCGTCGCCCCGATCCGCCGGGGCCGGGGTCGAGCCGTGCGGCAGCTCGTCGTAAGCGTGGGCTAGGAGCCTACGAATTGCCTCCCTCGGCGCGCGAACCGCCTGCACGTGCATCCCCGTCGCCAAACGAACGCGATCGATCGCGTCCTCGTCGTCTATATCCGGCATCGCGATCGTCAGCGAGTTCCCATCGCTCGCAATCGAAAGGATGTCGTAGCGGACGGCGAGCTGCCTGGGCACGCGCCGAACCACCGCCGGCTCTAAGCGAAGGCCCGCAAGATCTACGCGGGACTCTCGTTGCCCGCCTCCTAGCAATATCACACCCAACCTCTATTCATACAGTCCGTGTAATGAACGGTCGTTCCAGCAGTAATGATAACCGTGGTATCTATTTATCACACTTTGTCAACGATTTGGGGCTTCCGGCCCTATCGAAAAAAAAGTTGTCCGCCGACCGAACTCTTCGGGCACTCTATATGCGCGTTGCGGTCCGGACGAACGAAGGGAGCGCGCCGGAGATGGCGCGTCAAGGCCCGCGCCGGGTGAAGAACATCGTGGATGTGAATATTTAATGAAGAGGTGTTCTTGCCGGAATAGAAAGCGGGGCGCCGCCGGCGCCCCGCTTTCTAACTCCCTATCGTTACGCTATCCGCGATAGCGCAGGAACGCCGGCACCTCGATATCGTCCATGTTGAGCGGAGTCACGGCGTCGACTTTGCCGTCGAAGCTGAAGGCGTTCTGAGTGCGAGCGTAACCGCGTCCGGCGCCAAAGCCCGCCGCCAAGACCGTCACGCGCACTTTGCCCGTCATGCTCGGATCGATGCTCGCCCCGAAGATGATCTGCGCGTCGTTGTCCACGGCCCGGCTGATCATCTCGGCGGCTTCGTTCACTTCGTACATCGCCATATCGGGGCCGCCGGTGATGTTGAAGATCACCCCGCGCGCGCCCTCGATCGTCGTCTCGAGTAGCGGCGATGCGATGGCTTTCTGAGCCGCGTCCGCCGCGCGATGCTCGCCCGTGCCTTCGCCGATACCCATCATCGCGCTGCCGGCATCCGTCATGATCGTTTTCACGTCTGCGAAATCGAGATTGATCAGTCCGGGTTGCGTGATGAGATCGCTGATGCCCTGAATGCCCTGCCGCAATACGTCGTCGGCATAGGCGAAGGCCTCGTTCAACGGCGTGCGCTTCTCGATCACCTGCAAGATGCGTTCGTTCGGGATGGTGATGAGCGTATCGACCTTGGCCTCGAGCTCCGCGATGCCGTTCTCCGCTATCTGCATGCGCTTGCGCCCTTCGAACGCGAACGGTTTGGTGACGACGGCCACCGTGAGCGCGCCAGACTCGCGCGCCAGCTCCGCGATCACCGGCGCCGCGCCGGTCCCCGTGCCGCCGCCCATCCCGGCGGTTATGAAGACGAGGTCGGCGCCCTCGAGCACGAGGGCGAGATCTTCGCGCGACTCGTCGGCCGCCTCTCGGCCGAGATTCGGATTCGCGCCGGCACCCAGGCCGCGGGTGAGGTTGTTGCCGATCTGAACGGTATTCTCGGTAAGGGCGCTGCGCAGCGCCTGCACGTCCGAGTTCACCGAAAAGAAATCCACGCCGGCGAGCCCGGCATCGATCATTCGGTTGATCGCGTTGCAACCGCCGCCGCCGATGCCGATCACCTTGATCGTCGCGGCATGTTCGGGAACGTAACGTTTCGCATCTGCCATGTCGGTTTCGCCCTCCAAAAAAGTCATCCCGAGCTGCGACGCGGGATGGGGTTGATTATCCAATTCTCAGTTCCAAAGATCGCCCAGCCAATTCCGGATCTTCACGAAGAGCGACGGACGGCGCTTGGCGTACACGCCGTTCTCGATTCCGCCGTTCGGGCCGAAGAGCACGAGCCCTATCGCCGTTGCGTACTGCGGCTGCTTGAGCGCGTCGGTGAGGCCGGCTATTGCCGAAGGCACGCCCAACCGTACCGGCAGCCCGAAGACCTCTTCCGCCAGCGGTTCGATGCCTTGCAGGTGCGCGCCGCCGCCGGTTAAGACAACTTCGCCGAGGATCAAATCGCGCGGCACGTTTTCGATGATCTTGCCTTTGGCCATGCGGAAGGTCTCGAGCACCCGCGGCACCACGATCTGCCGCAGGTGCGAAGTCGTCGCCTCTTTGGTCGCCCGCCCGTCGAGCGTCTTCACGGGGAAGGTCTGCTCCGCCTCGCCTTCGACCGTCCCGGCGCCGTACGCGCGTTTGATCTGCTCGGCTTCGGCCGTCGTGGTCTTCAGGCCGAGCGCTACGTCGTTGGTCAGCATGTTCCCGCCGACGGGGATCGTCGACGTGTACAGCGCTCCGCCGTTCGAGTACACCGCGATATCCGTCGTTCCGCCGCCGACGTCCAGTAGTACTACGCCGACCTGCTTCTCTTCGTCGAGGAGCGTCGCGGCCGAGCTCGCGAGTGGTTCGAAGACGATGCCGGCAACTT
>JAJXWN010000011.1 GCA_021781595.1 bacterium
AAGGCAACTCTTGGATGCCTTGAAAGCGTATGTCTCTGCAAACAGCTTTGTCGACTTAAATATTCTCCCTTATGGAGTGAACGTTCGCCGTCACCTCACTCCCGCCGGTTACGTCCTGCTTATTGGGGGCGGCGAGAAACGCGCCATGACCGCGCTCTTCGCGTGCGGCATTATACATGGTGGCTCAGACAACGACGTGCGGATGCATGGCCTCTATATACCGACGATCGATGAATCGCGGCACTACGATCTGTTGTTCGATCCCCGCGTGGGATTATACGTTACCAATTTGTTCGCTCCGAAGCCGTTCCAGCTCACCTTGCGCGCACTTCCAAAGGCCCCACCGCCTAATCCATTCGCTTTGACGCCAGGCGGCGCATGTCCGTCGGAATTGGAAGGTGCTGCTCAGTTGGCGCTGGATTCGCTGAGGCGCTACTTCTCAGATACCGCTCCAGGGCAAAGCCGCTCATCTCCGCAAGGGATCACAATTATCGAACACCATGATCCAAATGTATGGTTCGAGATACGATTCGAAGATCCACAGCTTTCGACGGCGCTACTGCAGTGCAGCATTATCGCCGGCGGCACATTAGACGAGATACGGAAATTCGGCGTATCTGGTGTTCGCATTCCGGAACTCGGATACGCAACGAGGCTCGGCCTATATGTCCGTAGCGACTAACGTTCATTGTGCATCATCACGGAGTCCTCGCGATACGAAGCCCTCGACGTCGCGGTCTGTAGGGCGGCCATGCGCGAGCCGGCATCTATCGCGACGCGTTCACGTTCCGGATGAGTGGCGGTACCGCAGATTAGCCGATCGACTTCCGAAAGAACGCGAGCATCTTCTTTGGTTCGGGCATGATGCGGAACTCTTCGAACCCCCACATCTTGGCTTGTCGTAGCGCGCGGTGCTCGTTCATCGGCAGGCAGAACGTCAGAGTCTTGACGCTACGCTTCTTGGCCAGCCGCTGCACCTCGGTCAAGAGTTGCGAGCCGACCTCGGGCGGAGCGTCGGCGCGAACCCGCAGACCCTCCATCATGGCGACGTCCAAGCCGTTGGCCGCCTCGGGGTCCGCGTACCCTGCCGGAAAGGCAAAGACAAGTTGCACCGTGCCAAGCAAGCCCGTATGGTCCTCAGCCACGAAGACGGCACGCCGGCCGGCACTCTGCTCGCTCAGCCACTTTACGATACGCTCCGTCCACGTCCCGCGCGGCGGATTCGGCCCGGTTACGACCCGATCGGCGGTAAATCGCGTGATGTCGCTGGCTTGCGCGAAGCGGATGAAGATCTTTCGGTGTGACACATCGACACTCTACGCAGGTGGGGAGAAGCCCACCTTTTGGCAAAAGCGTCTCTTCCATGTGGTTGCGTCCGTTCGCCGTTTTGCTGCTCGCGCTACTGGCCGGGATCGCGCTCTCGGCGTGCGCGAGGAGCGAAACGCCGCGGCACTCGCACGCGGCGAGCGCGGCCGGGGCCGACATTGGGCGCGGTGGCGCGCTCTACGCCGCGCAATGTGCCGCTTGCCATGGGGCCGGAGGCGTGAGCGGGCGCATCGGGCCGCCCCTGCGTAACGAGCGGCTGCGCCGCTCGTTTGATGCCGTCGTCAAGATCGTCGAGGATCCTGACTCGCCGATGCCCGAGCTCTATCCCGGCGAGTTGACGAAGCGCGATGTGTACGACGTCGCCGCATACGTGGAGTCGCTGCGGTGAGGATCCGCTGATGGCTCCGGTCGTCTATCGCTTCGTTCGCGACCTGCGCATCGACGATCACGCCGGGTTGGCCGCTGCGGCCGCGCACGGCGAAATCGTGCCGCTACTCGTTATCGACCGCGCGCTCGAGGCGCGCCTCTCGCGTTCCCCGCGGCGGGCCGCGTTTTTCTGCCGGGCGGCAGCTGCGCTGGATGCATCGCTGCGACGGCGCGGTTCGGCGCTAATCGTACGCCGCAGCCCGGCCGGCGCGGCGATTCGGCATCTCGCTCGGGCGACCGGCGCGAGCGGTGCGGCCTGGAGCGCGAGCTACGATCGAACGGGGATGCTTGCCGACGGGCGCCTGCAGGCAGAACTGGAAGAGGCGCGCCTGCGTGCGACGGTGGTTCACGACGCGCCGGCGCTGCCGCCGGAGGAGACCTCGGCGGCCCGCCCGTCGGAGGGATACGGGTACCGCGCCTTCGTTCCGTATCTCGACGTGTGGCAAAAGTTGCGAGTGGCTTCGTTCGAGGCACCGCTCCTGCTGCCGTTCGCGCGGGTCGCAGTGCAAAGCGAGGCCTTGCCGTCGCCCGAGCAATTCGGTGCGCGGGATTTTGAAACCGAGGCTACTCCGGAGGCGGCATGGGGCGCGCTGTCGGCGTTTCTCGGAGGTTCGGGGCTGCACTACGCCGTGACGGCCAACGTGCCGGCCGACGACCGGACCTCGCATCTCTCCGCGCACCTGTCGTTTGGAACGATCGCCGCGCGCACCGTCGTACGCGAAGTACGCGACCGTTGCGAGGATCCGTTCTTACTCGTCGAGGAGCGACACTCGCTGCGGCTCTTCCTACGGTCGCTCGCGATGCGCGATTTCTTTCTTCAACTCGCCTGGCATCATCCACTATCCGAAGACGAAGCGCTGCAGGAGAAGATGCGCTCGTTTCCGTTCGTGAAGAAGCATCCGGCGCTCGAGGCATGGCGCACGGGGCGCACCGGCTACACCCTGGTCGATGCCGGCATTCGCCAGCTGCATGCGACCGGGTGGATGCATCCACGCGTCCGCGCGATTGCCGCCTCGTTTCTCTGTTTCGATTTGGGCGTCGACTGGCGTGTAGGGCGCGCCGAATGGGATCGCTACACGATCGAGGACGACCCCGCGCTGGCCGGCGGCAACTGGCAATGGATCGCGGGGGTCGGTGCCGATATGGCAGCCTACCCGCGGATCTACAATCCTTACAAACAGGCGAGGCGCTTCGACCCGAGCGGCGCCTACGCGCGGACCTGGATCGAAGAACTGGCACACCAGCCCGGCGCGTTCGGCGTATCGCGCAGGCCGGACGCGCAGATAGAGCTTCCGCTCTTCGGCCGGGAAGGCTACCCGCAGCCGGTGATCGACCACGATCGGGCGGCGCGCGAATTCCTCACGCGTTACCGTCGCTTCGGCGGCGTGGCTAGGCCGGCAGGCGCTCGTCCAGCCAGTCGCTGAGGATCGGCACGCGCGCGTCTTCCCCGTGCCAGACCTTGATACCGTAGTAAATGCTGAGTACGATCAGCACCGGCAGCCAGAACGCGAGTACCAGCGCGGCGCCGATCTTGAGCACGGGGATGCTGACGACGACGGTGAGGAGGCCCCAGAGCGCTGCCATGCCGAGGTTGAAACCTAATGCCTGGTAGGCTTGCTTGCGCAGTCGCTTCGAGTGCGTGCGGTCGAATAGGGAGATGAGCGCCAGTGGCCAGAGCGGGTAACCCAGGGCCACCAAGGCGCGAGACTCCGCAGAGTCCACCGTATCGGCGGTCGCCACTCGCGCGGCCGGCCTCTGTGCCGGCCCGGGCTGCTGCCCTTGCCAGGGCTGCCGCCAGGCCTGCTTCGCACGAGGCGGGACCTCGCCGGCTAAACCGGGACGCGCGGCGGAGGCCGCCTCCATCTTCGCGGCGAGGCGGCAGCTGGGGCAGGTGCCCGCGTTGTCGCGGCAGGTCGCGCAGATGGGTTTCGCACAGTCGGCACACGGTGCGACGGACGGGACGTTTTGATGGAAGTAGCAATCCACGGTTTGTGACTCCCGGAAGAAGGTTCAACATGACGTACCCCCCAGCGCACGAGAGGTTTCACGCGCTCGCTGGCGCAAGCGAGAGGCCCGATGGAAGGTAACGCGGGAGCGCGGTGACGCGGCGGGAGACGCTGGAGCGGCTGGCCCGCGAGGCCCGGCCGTATCTGGGCCGTTTGAGCGTCGCCATGTTCTTGGGTACGCTGGCGGGCCTCTCCAATCTCGTGGCGCCCTGGGGTTTCAAGGAGCTGATCAACCACGTCCTGACCCCCAAGCGCAGTCCGGATCTGCACGTGCTCTGGGTCGTGCTCGGGGCGATCTTTGCTGCGATGGTATTGGGCGCCGCCGCCACCTACGGCCAATCGTATCTCACCGCGTGGAGCGGGCAGCGCATGATCGCGAAGATGCGCGTGAGGCTGTTCGAGCGCGTGCTGCGCCTGCCGCTCGCAGAGTTCGACAAGTGGCGACCGGGCGAGTTGATCGCCCGCTTCAGCAACGATCTCCAACTCATGACGGATGCGGTCAGCATCAGCGTTCCGCAGCTCGTGCAGAACACCGTGACGTTTGTTTCGTCCCTCGCGTTCATGGCGGTCATCGACTGGCGCCTCACGCTCACGCTTGCGATCGTCTCGCCGGTCGTCTCGCTCGCGGTATCGCGATTCCAAAAGCTCATCTCCGCCAGCACGCTGCGGACGCAGCAGCGCATCGCCGATCTCTCGGCAAGCCTCACGGAGACCTTGCACGGCCAGCGCATCGTCAAGGCGTTCGGGCGCGAGGGCTACGAAGCCGAGCGCTTCTCCCGGCGGACCGACGAGCTCTTCGGCACGTACATGAAGCTCACGCAGTTCATCCAGACGCAGCCGCTCGTGCTTTCGGTGCTCATCGTTACGGCGATCGTCGGGATCATCGGGCTCTCCGTCTACGAAGTCGTCGTTACGAGGCGCCTGAATATCGGCCAGATCTTTGAGTACTGGGGCCTTCTGGTCAACCTCATAAATCCGATGAACCGTTTTGCCGCATTCGTCGGCGATATCAGCAAGGCACTGGTCGGCGCGGGCCGTGTCTACGAGATTCTCGATCTGCCGGTCGAACGCCAGGAGAGCGATGGCGCCGGGCATCTCGGAAAAGTCGACGGGCGCCTTGCATTCGAAAACGTCTGTTTTTCTTACGGGGCCGGCGATCCGAGCGCCATCGACGGCCTCGACGCGGTGATCGAGGCGGGCCAGATCGTGGCACTGGTCGGGCCGTCGGGCGCCGGGAAGACGACGATCGTAAACCTCGTCCCGCGCTTCTACGAACCACAGAGCGGACGCATCACGCTCGACGGCGTCGATATAGCAACCTTACGGTTGAGCGAGCTGCGGGCGGCGATCGGCATCGTTCCGCAGGAAGCGCAGCTCTTTCGCGGGACGGTGACGGAAAACATCAGATACGGGCGCTTGGATGCGACCGACGAGCAAGTGCGGGCGGCCGCACGCGAAGCCAACGCAGAAGAGTTCGTCCTCTCGCTTCCGGATGGATACGCCACGCAGGTCGGCGAACGCGGCGCCCGATTCTCCGGCGGGGAGCGGCAGCGCATCTCGATCGCGCGCGCGATTCTTCGCGATCCGCGCATCCTGATATTGGACGAGGCGACGAGCGCCCTGGACAGCCATTCCGAAGCCCTGATCGAGCAGGCGCTGGACCGGCTGCTGCCCGGCCGCACCACGCTGATCATCGCGCACCGGCTCTCGACCATCAGGCGCGCGCACAAGATCCTCTACATCGAGGGGGGACGCATGCTGGAGACGGGCACGCACGCCGAGCTGCTCTCGCGAGGCGGCTTCTACGCGCGTTTGTACCAAAGCCAGTTCGGTTAAGCTTCCGGCGGGGCCGGCCGATAGGAACAGTAATGGGCGAGATTCCCGGGTTAGGCTTCGGTACGACGGTCACCATGCTCGGCGACGCGCTGCAGGGCGCGAGCCTTCAGCAGAACGCGCTGGCAAACAATATCGCCAATGCCGATACTCCGAACTACCGGCGGCAGAGCGTCTCGTTCAAGCAAGCGCTGGCCGAAGTCGGCGGTGCCTCCGGGGATCCGAACCGGCTGGCGCTCGAGACCGATAACCCGCGCCAGTTTTCGGCTGGCGGCGCCATGGCGCCCTCGCGGGCGTTCGACCCGAAGGTGAGGATCGATACCGCGACCCGGATGCGCAGCGACGGCAGCAACGTCGATATCGATCAGGAGATGGCGGAGGTTTCGCAGAACTCGGGCTATTCGCAGACGATGGCGAAGCTGCTGCAAGTGCAGTTCAAGCGGTTGCGCGAGGCGATTACGGAGCTGCCGAACTAGACAATGGGTTTTTATTCGTCGGTCGAGATCAGTGCGTCGGGCCTCTCCGCAGAGCGCCTGGCTATGGACGTTATTGCCAACAACATCGCGAATGCCAATACGACGCAGACGCCGCAGGGCGGAGCCTTTAAGAGGCAGTTGGTCGTCTTCGCACAGAAACCGACGGCAAATGCCTCGGGGCAGGGCGGCGTCGAGGTGCTGGGAATCGTCCAGGACCAAAGCCCCGATCGGCTGGTCTTCGATCCTGGGAACCCGCAGGCCGATGCGCGTGGCTACGTCCACTATCCCAACGTTTCGGTCGTCAAAGAGATGGTCGACCTGATGGCGGCGTCCCGCGCCTACGAGGCCAACGTCACGGCGATTCAAGAGGCTCGCAACATGGGCCAGGCGACGATGGGGCTGCTCGGCAGTTAGCAGACGATGAATATCAAGTCGCCTTACGATTCAGCCATGAGCAAAGTCCTTCCGGGAACGTTCGTCCCCGACATTGCGCCGGGCCGCGTGCGCTCCGAGCCGATACCTGCCGATGGATCTGCGGCGGCCGGCGGCGTTTCGTTCAAAGATACCGTGAAATCGATGTTGAGCGACGTCAACGACAAGCTGCAAACCTCCGACAAGCTCACGCGCGAACTCGCCACCGGCCAAACGAACGACATCAACAAAGTCGTGACGTCGGTAGAAGAGGCGACGCTCGCCATGCAGTTTACGCTGGCGATCCGCAACAAATTACTGCAGGCCTACCAAGAAGTGTCGAGCATGCAAGTCTAGGAGACAGTCTAGCAGGTTGCGGGGAAACCCCGCACCGAGCTCGCGGGCGCCTTCGGGCGCTTTTTTCGTTGCTCGAGATCGTTTCGAAGCGGCTAAACTCCGGCGCTGCCATGCCGATACTTTGAAGTGAACGCGGCCGGACTGTCCTTCGCACGGGGCGGAGGCCGCGGCGGGACCCGATCGATTGACGGTCTCGCACGTACGATAGAGTACGACCGGTCCGTGCGGAGGGGTTTTTGTCTTGGTACGTGGGCTTTATACAGCAGCGGCCGGAGCGCTCGTCGCACAATCGCAAGCCGACGCGATCGCGAACAATCTCGCGAATGTCAACACGACCGGCTTCAAACGGACGCTCTTGCAGGTCGAATCGGCTCCCGAGATCGGCATCTATCGCTTTCAAATCGACCCCGGCTCGGCTTCGCACAAAGGCGTAGCCGTCGCACCGTACGTGGGCGCGCTCGGTACCGGTTCGCAGATCTACGATACGCCGACCGTCTTCTCGCAAGGACCGTTGCAGCAAACCGGCAACCCGCTCGATCTCGCGATCGAAGGCAGCGGGTTCTTCACGATACAGACCCCGCAGGGCGTGCGCTACACGCGCAACGGACAGTTCGTTCGCAACGCGCAAGGGCTGCTCTCGACGACCAACGGCAATCTCGTACTCGGTACGAACCGCGGTCCGATCGCAGTCCCGAACGGCCCTTTCCAGATTGCGGCCGACGGCACGATCGCACAGAACGGGCAGACGCTCGGGCAACTGCAGCTCACGCAGTTCGGCAATCTCGTCGCGCTGCGCCCGGAGGGCGATAGCCGGTTCGTCGATACCGGTACCGCACGCCCGTTCGCCGCGACCAACGCTACGGTGCAGCAGGGCTTCCTCGAGGGATCCAACGCCAACGTCATACGCTCGATGGTTGACTTGATCTCCGCGCAGCGCTGGTTCGAAGCCAATGAGAAAGTCATCTACACGCAAGATGCCACGACCGGCCTCTCTATTACCGGCGTCGGCCAAGCCAAGTAAAGGAGCACCTTCGGCGCCATGATGCGAGCACTCTACACGGCGGCCAGCGGGATGGAAGCCCAGCAGTTCAACATGGACACCATTTCGAACAACCTCGCCAACGTCAATACGACGGGTTTCCGCCGCAACGTCGCGCAGTTTCAGGACTTGGTCTATCAGGAGATCAAGGCCCCGGGTGCGCCCGTCGGCGCGAGCGTGGTGCCCGTCGGCCAGGAAGTCGGCTTGGGCGTCAAGGTCGGTTCGTCGGAAAAAATCTTCACGCAAGGCAGTTTGATGTCGACCGGAAACCCGCTCGACGTCGCGATCGAAGGCGACGGTTTCTTTCAGGTGACGATGCCCGATGGCACGACGTCCTACACGCGCGACGGTTCATTCAAAATCGACGCAAACGGTTCGCTCGTCACGGCGGACGGCTACTTCGTGCAGCCGCAGATCACGGTTCCACAGAATGCCGAGGCGGTTCAGATCGGTCAAGACGGCACGGTGACCGCGATGGTGCCCGGCTCGAGCCTTCCGCAGCAACTCGGCCAGATCACGCTGGCACGCTTCGTCAATCCGGCCGGCCTCTCGCCCACCGGCGGGCACAATCTCTATACGGAGACCGCGGCGTCGGGAGCGCCGATCGTGACGCAGGCCGGCCTCAACGGCGCCGGGACGCTGCAAGGCGGTTATCTCGAGGGCTCCAACGTGCAGGTCGTGCAAGAGATCGTGAACATGATCGTGGCGCAGCGCGCGTTCGAAGCCAACTCCAAAGCCATCAGTACCGCCGACCAGATGCTTCAAACGGCGGTCAATACGAAGAGCCCGTAATGAAAAGCACGTTTGCAATTTCGCTCGCATTTTCGATCGCGCTCGTGCCCGCCGGGGCCGCCGCGAACGCCCCGTCGACCCAGCGCGTCGGCGGTGCCCGCATCGCGGCGCTGGCGGCTCGCGCGATCCGCGCGCTGCCCGTCACCGCCGACCGGAGCTACCTTCCGGCCTTCACCGTGCCCGACCAGATCGTCGCCGCCGGGCGCGTGACGCTCGCGGCCGGCGCTCCCATGATCTCGCCAAGTTACGTAAACGTGCCCGTGACCGTCGACGTGAACGGCAAGTTCGAGCGCATCGTCTACGCCGGATACCGCGTGCAGCGCTACGTCGAAACCGCGGTAGCGGCACGCGATCTCGCCGCCGGAACGGTGCTCTCCGCCGGCGACGTGAAGGTGGCGCGCGTGCCGTATACGGGGCAAGCGGTCAGCGGTACCGCGATTCTCCTCGGCCGCCAGATCGATACGACGGTCGTGAAGGGTCAGCCGATTGCCGTCGCGTCGACCGTCACCAACATGATCGTCAAAGCCGGATCGACGGTCGTGCTCATCGTGCGCGACTCGGGCGTTGCGTTAACGGCGGACGTCGTTGCGCGCACGAGCGGCGGCCTCGGCGACCAGGTGCAGATATACAACCCATCGACCAACAAGTCGCTCTCCGGCACGGTGATCGGCCCGGGGCGCGTGGAACTCGATCTCTCGGGAGGCAACGACGCGCAATGAAATCCGTCGTGGTGATGCTGGCCCTCTGCGCGCTGCCGGCGGTGGGGATGGCCAATACGCTCTACGTCGCAGCGCCGCCGCCGGTCGGCGTGGGACACCCGCTGCGCTTGGGACCCGACCATCGCGCGGCACAGGTCGGCGACCTGCTCTTCGTGCAGTTCAATTTTGCGGTGAACAGCGCCAGCAGCGACGTCGTGCAGAATGCCAAAGGCTACAACATCGGGCTGGATGCCGGCGTCGGTAACGCCGCACTTTCGTTCCTGCGGTTTCCGACGTCGATCGGCGGCCAGACGGGCTCGCAGAGCA
The DNA here is from genome assembly GCA_021781595.1 of bacterium. Taxonomy (GTDB): domain Bacteria; phylum Vulcanimicrobiota; class Vulcanimicrobiia; order Vulcanimicrobiales; family Vulcanimicrobiaceae; genus JAJYFL01. The sequence goes on from JAJXWN010000011.1 coordinate 9,692, forward strand.
GCCGCACCAAGAACGGCAGCAATGCGTTCGTATCGTCGATGATGGCGCGCGTCGTCGGCGTGCTGCCGAGCGGCGTCCTACAGATCGCCGGTTCCCAGAACGTGCTGGTGAACGGGCAGCGGCAAGTCATGACGGTGACCGGATACGTGCGTCCCGAAGACATCGACGCGACCGACACGGTGCTCAGCGCGCGCGTCGCCGGCGTCCGAGCTTCTTTCAGCGGCGACTTCCAGCGGCAGCACGAAGGTTTGATTCGCCGCTTCCTGGACTTCCTATTCTGATGGTGAGAACGATGAGCGTGCGTGGGCTCTTAACCGCAAGCCTGTTGGCGGCATCGTGCGCGATGGCGGTGCCGGCAGCGCGGCCGGCCGCCGCGCAGAGCGTATTCGTAAAGGATATCGCACACGTACAGGGCGTGACCGGCAATCAGTTGGTCGGCTACGGTATCGTCACCGGCCTCGCAGGCACCGGCGACTCGACGTCGGTTCTCTTTACCAGCCAGACGATCCAAAACGTTCTGCAGTCCTTCGGTCTCACCGTCACCTCGCAGGAAGTCCGCACGCGCGACGTCGCGGCCGTCATGGTAACCGCTACGCTTCCGCCGTTCGCGCATTCGGGAGATAACGTCGACGCGACGGTCTCCGCAATGGGGGACGCTACCAGCCTGCAGGGCGGGACGCTGATCCTCACCGAACTGCGCGCCGCCAACGATCTGGTCTACGCTACCGCGCAAGGTCCGCTCTCGATCGGCGGGTTTACGGCGGGTTTCGCCAACGACAGCATCTCTCAAAACCACCCGACCGTGGGCCGTATTCCGAACGGCGCCATCATCGCGCGCGGCATGCACACGGCCATCACCAGCGGCAACGGTTTCGACTACGTCTTGACGACGCCGGACTTTCGGACCGCAGCGAATCTCGCGGCAACGCTCAATCACTACTTTGGCGGCGGTACCGCGGGGGCTCTCGACGCCGAAACGGTACACGTGACGCTTCCGCCGCGCTATCACGACAACCCCGTACAATTTCTGGCCGATGCCAGCGACCTCTCGCTCAACGAGGACCAACTAGCGAAGGTCGTTATGGACGAACGCACCGGAACGATCGTCTTCGGCGGGGATATCAAGCTCGCGCCCTGCGCGATCGCGCATGGAAACCTGACGATCACGATCACCACCACCAATCGATACGTTCCGTCGGGACCGTTCACCACGGCTCCGGGAGCCATGCAGACCAATACGCGGGTTCGCGCCCAAACGCAGAACAAGCACCTAACCTTCATAGCGGGCGCGGCGACGCTCTCCTCGGTGGTGCAGGCGCTGAACACCATGGGGGTGACCCCGCGCGATCTCATCGCCATCGTCCAGGCGCTGCGTGCTTCGGGTGCGCTGCAGGCCGATCTGGTGATCCAGTGACCGGCGCGAGGAGCATCCTCGCCGTGGCTCCCGCGGAGCCGGATTTGAGCGCCGCGCAGAAGCGGGCGCTCGCGCAGCTGCACAAAGCTGCGACGCAACTCGAGGGAATCTTCCTGGAGATGCTTTTCAAATCCATGCGCGACACGGTACCGAAATCGTCGATCTTCGGAAAGGCGTCAAATTCGGAGAATATCTACCAATCGATGCTGGACGACCGGCAAGCCCAGACGATGGCACAGAGCGGTTCCTTCGGCATCGCTAAAATACTCGAAGCACAGATGCGCGCGAGTGTGCTGGCCGGCGCAAAACGCGAGTCTAAGACGCGCGTATCGCAGGGAGTTTCACTGTGAACGATTCTTGGGAGACCTTCGCTGCGGCGCTGCTCGACGAATCGCAGAGCCTTGCGAATCTCAACGCTGCCGCGATCGCGCTTACGCAGATCCTGCCTGCCGGCGATCCGGCGCAGATAATCGCCGCCGACCGCGCGGTCGATGCGGCGCGACGCGCGCATCAGGGGGCATCGGCCCGGCGGCGCGGCATACAAGCGCGCGGCTTCGGAGCGATGACGCTACAGCAGGTGTGCCGCCACGCTCCGGTTCAAATGGCCGCCCACATCGATCAGCGCTTCTCGGAGATCGCGTTCGGGTCGATCTCGCTCGGCATCACGGTCGCAAATAACAAGGCGCTCATCGTGGCGGGTCTGGAACGCCTGCTGGCGATCACTGCCAAGTTGCAGGAGTCGGTGAGCGATCGCTCGGGCGTCTACAAGCGCCGAGGCTTCGTGGCGCCGCCCAGCGGCAGCGTCCTGGTGAGCAGCAAGGCATGAGTTTCTTCGGGTTGGCCCTGATGGGGAAGTCACTCGACGCGTTCCAGTACGCGGAAAACGTAACGGCGAATAATATCGCAAACGTCAACACGCCCGGGGCGTCGCGACAGCAGGTCGATCTCTCGGCGGCGCCGGCAGTCGTAGGGTCGCCGTTCTATTCTGCCCACACGGCGGGCACGTTGGGCGACGGGGTGATCGTGTCGGGGATCCAACGCATCCACGCCAACTCCTACGACGCGCTCTTCCGCGGTGCGTCGGCATCGCAGAACTATTATACCGTCGAGCAGGCGCAGCTCGACTCGCTGCAGTCGTCTCTGGGCGAACCGAGCAATGGCTTGAACGCGCAGTTCACGGCATTTCAGACCGCAATCAACCAGCTCGTTACCCAGGCCGGCAGCGGCTCGAGCACGTCGGCGCGAGCGAACGTGTTGGCGCAGGCCGGCGCCTTGGCGACGGGGCTCAACAGTGCGGCCTCCACCATTACGCAGCAGAAGGCCCAAGTGCTGCAGCAGGCCGGCACGGCCGTTACGACGGTCAACGGCATCCTCGATCAAATCGGCGCCCTGAACCAGCAGATACGGGCATCGACCGCGGTGGGCGACAATCCGAATACCTTTCAAGATCAGCGCGACCATCTGATCGACCAGCTCTCTCAGTACATATCTACGCAGACGAGCGTTCAGCCGGACGGATCGACGCTGGTATCCGTCAACGGCCAATCCCTGGTCAACGACGCCGTCGTCTACCATCTCGCGCAGCCGACGATCGGCATCGCCGCGAACGGGACGCCGGCGTTCAAGATTGATTTCCAAACCGTACCGGCGCAACCCGCGAACGCTCCGGGCGTTCCGCTTGGAAGCGGCCAGTTAGCGGCGTTCGCCGATCTCTACAACAACAAGTTGACCGCTTACGGGCAGCAGCTCGATAATTTCGCGTCGGGATTAGCCAACGAAGTCAATCGAATCACGCAGGCGGGATACGATCAGAACGGCGTCGCGGGGACCGCCCTCTTCCAGCCGATCGTCGGGACGCTCCCGATCTCGGCGGCGAACATCCAGGTCGGCATCACCGATCCGTCGCAACTGCCGGCCGGCCTCGCTTCGACCGCGGCCGGGTCGCTCGTGGTGCCGATGAACTCGGCCAACAACACCGTCGACACGTCGGCCGCGCTGAATGGCAATCTCACGCTGGCAAACCCGCCGCCCGCCGGCGGGGCCACCGGCACGCTGACCGTCACCGTCGATGGGGTTGCGGCCGCCTTCGCATACGATACGTCGACGACGGACGCTTCGATCAACGCCTTCCTCACACACTTCAACGGAGCGCACTTGGGCGTGACGGTGTCGTTCGATGCGACCTCGCAGCGGATCGTCTTCGCCCGCGATCCCTCGAACACCGATGCGGCGCATCGCGCGGCCCAAGGCTCGAATCCCACCGGTCCCACGTTCACGATCGCCGATAGCAGCTCGCTGCTCGCTTCATTGGGCGCCGCCGGTATCGACGGCGTCCCGCAGAACTCGAGTAACGCATTTGGACCAAACGACAACGGCGCAGCCAACGCGCTGCTCGGCATGTTTTCCAGCAACGTGGGCGTTCCGGCGCTGCAGACGACCAGTGCGGCAGCTGTCGCTGCGGGCATGGCGACGATCGCGCTACCGGCCGGCGTGACGAACGTGCAGGTGGGGCAACTCCTCACGGTCGACGCGCAGCCGGGCGGGGCCGCTCCGCAAGAGAACGTCGTCGTATCGGCTGTCTCCTTCAACCCGAGCACCGGCGTGGAATCGATCTCGGCGAACTTCTCGCTCGCGCACACCGCGGGATTCTCCATTGCGACGGCCGCGACGCAGACGCTCGGCCAGTACTACGGAGGCGTCGTGACGCAGGTGGGTCTCGACGCCCAGACGGCGATCGCCGGAGCAGCGACGCAGACGAACCTCACGCAGAGCATCGACCAAGCGCGCCAGGCCGTCGACGGGATCAACATCGACGAAGAGACGCAGAATCTCATCAAGTATCAAAGCGCCTATCAAGCAGCGGCGCAGACGATCACGGTCCTCGACTCGCTGGTCAATACGGTCATTACGTCCATCGGAGGGCTGAAGTAATGCGAATAGCGACGTCGTCGCTCTACGACCAGCAGATCGCGGCGATCGACAACCTGGTCGCCCAGCAGGCGCAGTACGGCAACACGCTCAGCACGGGCAAGCAGTTGAACCAGCCTTCGGACAACCCGACGCAGATCGCTCAGGACCTAGGGCTGCATACGGCGATCTCCGAGGAGAACCAGACCTCGACGAATATCCAGAACGCCACTGCAGAGATGACCACGGTGGACGGCTCGCTCTCGTCGCTTACGAACATCCTGCAGTCGGCGCGTTCGCTTGCCGTGCAGGGTGCCACCGACGCGCTGAGCCCGGCTCAACAGAGATCCCTGGCAAGCCAGGTCGACGGTCTGCTGCAAGAGGCGATCGGGCTAGCCAATACGCAGTACGGCGGTACGTACGTCTTCGCCGGAACCGCCGCGCCTTCGTCGCCGCCGGTGAGCGGGAACGGTCAGCCGGTTTCGAGCGTCACCTTCACCGGTAATTTCGAGGCGCAGCAGCAGCGCTTCACCAACGGCCAGTCGACGACGACCTCGGTGACCCTGCAGCAAGCATTCAACTATGGTGCGACCGACGGCTCGCCGGACGTCTTCCAGACTCTGGTCAACCTGCGCGATACGCTGGCCAATGGCAGCATCGTCGATCAGAGCGGGGCCCAGCTCAACAAAGCCGGGACGGTCATCACGCCGGCGACCCAGCTGAACTCCCCGAGCCTGCGAACGGCCCTCGTGCCCGATTCGGCCGGAAAGATATCGATCCAGATCGCCTCCGCTGCGGCCCCGAACGGCGTAACCCTGACGTTCGGCCCGACCTCGACCGTCGCGAACGTCGTCTCCGCGATCAACGGCTCGGGGACCGGGGTCACGGCGACGTTCGACGCGCAGACGCAGCGCATCTCGCTCGCGGCCGCGCAACCCTTCCAGATCGCTGACGTGCCGAGCCCGGGCGCTTCGACGAGCTCGAATCTCGTCGAAGCCTTGAGCGTTGCCCCGCAGGCCGACATGGTCAACAATCTGTCGACCCAGATCGGTGCTATCGATCACGTCCTGAACGTCGTAACGACCACGCGCGCGCAACTGGGGGGAAATATCCAGACGCTCGGCGCCCTCGGCACGACCACGAGTTCGCAAGTGGCCAACGATACGGCAGTTCAATCGAGCATCGAAGATGCCGATATTGCTAAGGTGGTCTCCCAATTTTCGCAAACGCAGACGGCGTTGCAGGCCGCCTATGCCACGACCTCGCGGCTCGAGGGCAAGACGTTGATCGACTACCTACCCTAGGCCGAAGGCATGAGGAGAACGATGACCGCAATGGAGTCGCCCCAGACGACGAGCATCAAGACGCAGCGTTTCGGCGAGGTGACGTTCGAAGCGAACGATCTCATCGAGTTCCCCTGGGGGCTGCCCGGGTTTGCGCACCTGCGCCGCTTCGTCGCGCTTACGCTCGACGAGCAGCCGAATTTCCTGTGGCTGCAGTCGGCCGACGACCCCGCCGTCGCCTTGCCGGCAGCCGACCCATGGCAGATGTTCCCCGACTACGAACCGAAGCTCCCCGCGTATGCAACGGCGGCACTCGAGTTGCGCAACCCGGATGATTTCTCGCTCCTTTGCGTCGTGGTCGTGACGAAAGACGCGCGTGAGATGACGATGAACCTGCTCGCGCCGATCGTGATTAACTTGAAGTCGCGCCGCGCTCGCCAGGTCATGCTGGAGAATTCGGGATACTCCGTACGCCGGCCGGTACCCCGAACGGCAGAATCCGCCGTCGCCCAAGCTGACCCCCGGCCGCCAGGTGGCGCCGCCCATTCGCAAGAAGCGGCCAGGTCCTAGACCATCTCTTGGGCGGGCTCGGAGCCAGTCCGAGCAGCCAAGGAGGGCGACCCATGCTTGTCCTGAGCCGAAAAGTCAACCAGTCGATCATGGTCGGCGACAACGTCCGCATCGTCGTCGTCGGCGTGGACCGGGACCAGGTCAAGCTCGGCATCGAAGCCCCGCGGGAGATCTCGGTGCATCGTTCCGAGATTTACGAAGAGATCCAGCGTGCCAACCTGAGCGCGGCTGCGGCGGCCAAGATGCAGACCGAAGTGACCGCAGCGGTCTCGACCGTTGCGGTCGGGACCGCCGTTCTCCGGCCTCGCAGCGCAAAAAACGCTAAAGTCACCCCGCGGGTGGCCGATACCCTGATGGAAGGGGACAGGAAGTTCCCTCCAGACTAGTCATTCACGCATGCGTGTGATCACGGAGGAGATATGTCACAAGGACTCAGCATTGCCAACAACTTGTTGGCAAACAGCGTTCAGCTGAACCTCAATCGAAATCAAGCGGCTCTGCAGAACGTAGTAACGCAGCTCTCTAGCGGACTGCGTATCAATACGGCGGCGGACGATCCGTCTGGGCTTGCCATCGCAACCAACCTGCAAACGCAGGTCGACGGATTCCAGCAAGCCATTCAAAACGTCCAAGACGCAAACAATGCGGCGCAAGTCGCGTCGGGCGCGCTGCAGACGACCACCGACATCTTACAGCGCATCCGGAGTCTCGCGGTAGAAGCCGCCAGCTCCATCAACAGCCAAAACGACCGCCAGAACCTGCAATCGGAGATCTCGCAGCTCCTGCTCGAGGTCAACCGCATCTCGCAGAACACGAATTTCAACGGCCAGGCCCTGCTCGACGGTAGTCACGCCGGTTTCCAGGCAGAACAGAATTCGTTCCTCAACATTACCGCCAACTCGGCGCTCGCGAGCAACAACGGCACGCTCTCGAGCGGCTTCCTGGTGGCCTCGGCGGTCGCGGCTAACGCCAACTTCAACACCACGGTCGGAGCTTCGCAGGCCTTCGGTACCGGCACGTACGCAACCGTCGACGGCACGATCGAATTACAGGTCGTCAACACCGGTACGTCGATAGCCGTTCAGGAGACCTTCATCAACAGCGCGAGCGGCGCGATCTCGGTCTCTTCGACGCTCTACGGGGCCAACGGCGTTTCGGCGGACTTCGAGAACGTCTCGATCACCGTCGGGAACCTCACTTCGGCCGACGTCGGCGTGACTTCGTACATCAAGATCAGCCAGAACGTGGCTGCTCTGACCAACCCGAACAACCCGGCCTTCAACTTCCAGTCCGGTGCCGACGAGGGCGATACGATCCAACTCGGTATCCAGGCGACCAATACGCAGACGCTGCGGATATCGAACGTCAACGTCGCGATCTCGGCCGCCAACAACCCGTCGCTTGGAGCGGAAGATGCTATCGGCCAGGTCGACAACGCGCTGCAACAGCTGCTGACGCAGCAGGCGCAGCTCGGCGCGGTCATCGTGCGCCTCAACGAGGACGCGAATAACAACAACATCGCCACGGTGAACCTACAGGCGTCGGAATCGAATATCCGGGACCTCAACGTCGGTCAGGCAACCACCGAGTTTACGAAACTCCAAGTCTTGGTCCAAGTCGGCACCTCCGTCTTGGCCCAGTCCAACGCCAACGCGCAGTCCGTACTCGGTCTGTTCCGCTAGCGTTCGACGCGACTCTGAGTCGTAGGGAGAGCCTGCTTCGGCAGGCTCTCTTTTTCTATCCGGTCTGCCGAAATTAGATAGGATGCCGGTTCGAATAAAGACTGTGAACGCGACCCGCGCCGCGGCCTCTTCCGCGGCCGGTGCCTTGCCGCTGGGCCTGCCCCGGCCGCCCGGCGGGCGGCCCCAGAAACCTCCGGGCTTGAGCCTGTGCATGATCGTCAAGAACGAAGAGCGTTTTCTCGAGCAGTGCCTGCGCAGCGCAGCCGGCGTAGCGGACGAAATCTGTATCGTCGATACCGGCTCGACCGACGCCACGCTCGAGATCGCAGAGCGTTTTGGCGCTCGGATCGAGCATCGCCCGTGGCGCAACGATTTCGCCTGGGCGCGTAACGAAAGCCTGGCGCTTGCGACCAAACGGTGGATTTTGGTGCTTGACGCCGACGAAGAGCTGTTGCCCGAATCGCTCGCCGCCCTCGAAGAACTCAAACGAGCGCCGGCGTATCGGACCGCTGTCTGGCTGCGGTGTTTCAACAAAGCCGATGACTATCGCGGCACGGGCACGATGTCGCACGCCTTGATTCGCATCTTCCCAAACAGCGACGAGATTCGATTCCGCGGCCTCATCCACGAGTTTCCAACCGTGGGCGATAGTCCGACGGGGTTGGATGGCGTGACCTCCCCGGTCGCCATCCTGCATCACGGTTACCTCAAGGACGTGGTTTCGGCCCGCGACAAAGGCCGGCGTAATCTCGAGATCGTCACCGCCGCCACGGAGCGCGAACCCGACGACCCGTTCCACTGGTTCAATTTAGGATCGACGGCCTTTTTGATGGGCGATTTCGAGGCCGCGCGCGACGCGCTCGAGCGGATGCGCGATCTCAACGGCCGCCGCGCGCGCGGATTCGTCCCGAACGGCCTGGCGATGCTCTCCGAAGTCTACGGTGACAAGTTGCGCGATCCGGAGCGGGGTGCCCAGACGGCGCGGCTGTGCTTGGAGTTCTCGCCGCATTACGCCAACGGTCACTTCCAGTTAGGGAAGTCCTTGGTGGCCTTGGCAAGACTGGACGAGGCGCGGGAAGCCTATGCGGCGGCCATCGACGACGGCAACTACGCTCAGCAGCAGTTCGTCGTCGACGAAGAGGTCTCGATTTGGAAGGCGCAGAGCGAGATTGGGTCGACGTACGCGCAACAAGGCGACTTCCAGCAGGCGCTCGAGTGGTTCGAAAAGGGTCTCGCCAATCGGCCGAAGGTGCAACCGCTGCGCGTCAACTACGCGCGCGCCCTCGAACAACTCGGGCGCTTCGGCGACGCGCTCCGGGCGCTGCGCGAGCTCTACGAAGAGTTCGGCGACGAACAGGCGATCCTCGACTACACGAATTTTCTGTTGCGCCATGGAGAGGAGTCCCGGGCCATCGAGGTCATTGAACGATCCTACCGCCGCACGGCAAAGACGACGGCCGTAACGATGCTGACCGCCGCCGCCGCCGTCGCGCAGCGCCGCGGCTGGCTCGCCCCCGAACGGTACCTCGAGATGGCGCTCGAAATCGAACCGGGAGCGGCCGCGGCGCTCAATGCGCTCGAGGCGCTCTATCGCGAGCGGGGAGAGGACGCGAAGCTCGAGGCGCTGCTCGAGCGCGAACGCGCAACGGCTCCAGCCGAGAGCGCGGATTTCCTCCGCCGTTCGCACCAGCACATCGGTGCAGGAACCTTCGTCTCCGGGTTGGATCTCGCGTTGCAAGGTCTCGCGCGCTGGCCGGAGGATCCGTTATTGCACTACAATGCAGCGATCTGCCTGGTCAATCTCGGCCGGAAGGACGAAGCGATCGAGCATCTTGGCCGCATCGGAGAGGGAGCCACCCCCGCCTACGGACGCGCGCGCTTCTTGGAAGGCGTCATACTGCGCGAGCTGGGTCGCTTCGACGAAGCGCTGGCCTGCGTCGACCGTCTGCTGCGCATCGACCCGGTGCAGCTCGACGCACAACTTCTTCGAGCGGCACTCTTGGAGGCGAAGGGGCTGCTCGGTGAAGCGGAAGCCGCTTTGCAGGGCGCGGTGAGCCTCGATCGCCAACGCGCATCGGTAGAGTTGGCGACGTTCTACTTGCGTACCGGGCGTTTCGACGATGCCCGGCGCGTCGCCGACGGGGCTCTGGCGTAGACCTGCGCGGATGCCCGAGCTGGATTACACGATCGTCATACCCGCGTTCAACAAAGCGGCGCTCACGCGCCAGTGCCTGCTGACCCTGCGCCAGACGCTCGTCGGGGCCGGCGAGGGTGAGGTGCTCGTCGTCGACAATGCCTCCAGCGACGAGACGCCGGCGATGCTGGCGGAGTTTCCGTGGGCTCGCGCTATCCGCAACGAAGTCAACCGGGGCTTTGCAGGCGCGAACAATCAAGCCGCTCGTGCGGCGCGGGGCCGTTTCCTGGTGCTGCTGAACAACGATACCGTCGCGCGGCCCGGGTGGCTCACTGCGATGCTGCGAACCGCGGCGCAGCCGGGGGTTGGCGCGGTCGGCGCGCGGCTGCTCTTTCCCGACGGCCGCATTCAGCACGCCGGCGTCATGATCGAGGCCAGCCCCTTCGGGCTCGCGCGCTTCGTGCCGCTGCACGATCTTTATCTTGCGCCGGGTGAGGACCCAAGCGCCCGCGTGCGCGCGGATCTCCAGGTGGTGACGGCCGCGTGCTTCGTGACGCCGCGCAAACTCTATCTCGATTTGGGCGGCCTCGACGAGGGTTTTTGGAACGGCTACGAGGACGTTGATTACTGCCTGAAGGTTCGAGCGCGCGGCCTGCGCGTGGTGTACGAGCCGGAGGCCGTGCTGACGCATTTCGAATCGCAGTCGGGGACGCAGCGCTTTCGCCGCGTCGCCGCGAATGTCGAGCGGCTGGCCCGCCGATGGAACGGCCGCGTCGAGTACGACGAAGTTGCTCGCGCGCTTCGCCGGGGCGAAGTGCGCCGGCGGCTGCGCGCTTCGAACGGGATCCTCACGAGCGAACTCGTACCCGTGCCTACGACCACGGTACTCGTGCACGGGGCGCGCGACGGCTTCGACGCAGCTGCATGCGAGCGAATGCTGCGCGCGAACGCGGCGCCGATCGACCGCATTCTATTCGCCGGCGCCGGCGAGGAGATCGAACTCGCTCGCCGCCACATGGAGCGCCGGGGGGATCGCTACCTCGCCTTCGTCGAGGCCGGCAGCGAACTGCGCGAGGGCTGGCTCGACGAACTCGTCCGGCAGATCGAGTTCGGCTGGAACGTAGCCGCCGCAACGGCGGCGCCCGAGTTGCCGCCCGGCGACGACGGCTCTCCAACGTTCGCCGCCGACGCTCGCTGCACGCTGCTCGCGTTACGGCATTTCCCCATGCACGAACGGTTGGGCGATTTTCCTACGCTGCACGGCGCGGTCGCCGATTACTTGATCCGCGCCGCCGGGTTACGCCTGGGAACGCGCGGCGGCGCCCGCCCGCTCGGAACGTTCCCGGACCCGTGCGACGATCCGCAGTTCGAACGCGTCCATGGGCTGCGCCTTCGCGAGGTTCTCTCCGATGACATTGCGCTGACCGAGCGCGCGCTGCGTTCGCGAGTGCCGCGCGCGCGGGGGCTCGTGTCGATCGTGATGCTGAGTTGGAACGCTCCCGAGTTTACGAAACTTGCGCTCGAATCGATACGCGCCTATACGAGTCATCCGTACGAAGTGATCGTGGTGGACAACGGTTCTGCGCGCGAGACGACCGACTGGCTTCGCACGCTCGAGGACGTGCGGGTGATCTACAACGCGTCCAATCGCGGTTACGCAGGGGGCAACAACCAGGCGCTGGCCGCGGCGCGCGGCGAGTACGTCGTTCTGCTCAACAACGACGTGGTCGTCACCGAGGGATGGCTCGACGGGCTGCTCGGTGCTTTCGACCGTATCCCGGGGCTCGGCGTCTGCGCTCCCCGGAGCAATCGCGTCGTCGGGCACCAACTGGTGGTCGACGTGGAGTATCAGGGTCTCGCGGAGATGCACCGCTATGCGGCCGAGCGCCGCGAACGCTACCGGCGCACCGGGTACGTGGCCGATCGGGCAATCGGGCTATGCCTTTGCGTCGACCGGCGGACGATCGGCGAGATCGGCGGCATCGACGAGCGCTTCGGGGTCGGCAACTTCGAGGACGACGATTTTTGCATACGCGTGCGCGCTGCCGGTTATCGCATCTACGTCTGCAACGACGTCTTCATCCATCACTTCGGGAGCCGCACGTTTGCCGCGAACAAGATCGACTATGCGGCGACCATGCGCGAGAACTGGCACCGCTTCACGTCAAAGTGGAATCTGCCTGCGGCCAATCCCGCGCACGGCTATTCGGCGCGGCGAGCGATATTGGGC
>JAJXWN010000187.1 GCA_021781595.1 bacterium
TCGTAGCCGCCTGCACGACGTGCTGCGGCAACAGACGATTCCGGGACTCGCGAATCTCTTGCTGGCCGTCGATAGCCGGCGGCCGAGCGGCGAGCGCGAAGTCGCGCCGCTCTGGGACGCGAGAGCATTTCTCATAGCCAGCACGCAATCCGACGCGGCCCGCGATGCCGCGCAGTACGTGCGTCGCGCGCTCGAGCTGGCCGATCAAGCAGCCGAAACGTTCACACGTATCCTCGCTCGCGTCGCCATGGCGGAGAAGGTATCGACGACGCGCAAGAAGATGCTGGCCGAAGCGCTTACGCTCTGCGAAGAAGTAGAGTCCCCGGAGTTGCTGGAGAGCGTGCGTAATCTGGCGGAGACGGGCGAGGCGCACGGATTGCTGGCTCCGCTCGTGAACCGTCTGCGCGCAAGCAGCGGAGAGATCGACCGCACCGTCGACGCACCGGTCGAGATTCGGCTAGCGGGCGGATCGGTGCGCCGGGGCGACAACGTGCTGCAGATATCGGTGGGCGGAATGGCCCTGCTCGTAGCGCTGGCGATCGAATCGCGGCCGTTATCGACGGAGGTCCTCTGCGATCGCCTTTGGCCTGACACGCCATTTGAGCAGGCCTATAAGGCGTTGAAGATGTGCGTTCACCGGACGCGCGGGCAGCTACACGACGCGGCTGCGATCGAAACGACCGAGGGTGGTTACACGCTGGCCGCTCACGTGGCGGTGGACATACGCTTTCTGCCGCGTATTCTCGATGCAGTCGCTCGCGGGCAAGTGACGGGACCATTGGACGCCCAACTCGACACGATCTTTGCTGACCTGGCCGGCGGGCGACCGGCGTCGTTCGCCAACTGGGAATGGTTCGAGCGGGCCGAAGCGCTGCTGGAGCGCGCGACGCGCGAGATCGGCGGGTATCTCGGACGGCGCGCCCTGCGCGGCGGCGATCACGTTCGTGCGCTCGAGATTGCGCACGAACTGACGCGCGTCGACTCCTTGGACGAAGCCGCTATTGAACTCGTAATTTCGGCCCATCTGGCCGCAGGCGACCGCAGCGCTGCCATTCTCGAATTCCGACGCTACCAGCGGCGCTTGGCGGAAGAGATGCGCGTTGAGCCGTCACCGCACCTCAAGAGACTGCTCGACGAAACGTGAGGCGAGGAGAGCCTCCTACGGACCGACGGCTATGCTGAAGAGCCCGGCCTGTGGTATTTCGAGCTGGGCGGCCGGAGTGCTCGTAGCGCTTAGCGGAGGCGCGTAGACGTTGATCTGCTCGGGGCTCGTGCCCGGTACGCCGATGTTCGTCACGTAGAGGTTGCCCGTGGCATCGAAGGCTAGGCCTTCCGGGATATCGATACCGTTGCCGATCGTATATGCCGGCACGCTCGTTGCGGAGAGCGGAAGGTTATAGACCAATACGTCGCCGCCGGGAAAACTTTGGAACTTGTTGTTTGCCTGCGTGACGTTGGCGATGAATGCCTGCGAGCCTTGCACCACGATCGAACGGAGGTCGGCGTTGGGCGGCCCTGGGACGACGGTGGGCGCGGCCGCACCGCTTGAGTACCAGTAGATATTGCCGTCTTGTTGATCGTCCGCGATGATGTCGCCGCTGCCGTCTTGCGCCACGCCGTAGAACGTGGCTCCGGGAAGGGAGATCGACGCGGTGGGCGCGCTCGAATTCGTGTACGGCGCGGCGAAGAAGCGCAGGTTTGCATCCTGCGCTGCGGCCGCCAGTTCGCCGTTGTTTACGAACGCCAACTGACCGCCGTTGGCCCCATTTGAAAACTCCGCCGAGATCGCAGGGCTCGTGAGAGGTGATGGAATGATGGCGATCTGCCCATCGAGCAGGCTAGCCGCTAGGACGCCCTGGGCGTTGACGGCGACGCCGTCCACCGCCGCAAGCGGTATCCTCGCGGCAGGCGTCGACGACGAGGCGATCGGCAAAGCGTAGATGCGAATCGTACCGCTCCCCGGCACGCCGTCACCGACGTAGAGATGCTGCGCCGAATTCGCGACTGGAGGGTCGACTTGGTTGCTTCCGATCGACGTGCTTGAAGACGAACCGCCTCCGCCGCATCCGGCGAGCACTAGAACCAGGAGGGCGCCCGCGGCTCGGCACGCCGGATCTCTCAACATGTCGGTCATACTGCTCCAGAAGATCGAGCTAAGCTGCCCACGTGCTCGGTAACCTCTTTGAGTTGGTGATTGGCCTCGCGGAAGCGCGAGATCGCCGCATCCCATCTTCCTCGCGACGCGCACGCGGCGATCGTCTCCATCGCCTCTACGATTTCGCGAGCGTCGCCGATCCTTGCCGCATCGTGAATGCGCCCAGCCAGATCGACCGTTTTGTGGGTATCGGTCGCGCGGAGCGCGCTCGCAAGCTCGAGGTACCGGTTCTGCAGGTGGGGAAGCCACAGGCCCGTCGCAAAGCGAATCGCAAGCCCGCGACTGCAGTTCAATCTCGTTTCCAGACGCTCCAAGCGCGCCGGGGGCGCGTCTGCGAGTATCGCCATCTCTCGACTCCAATTCTCACTGTCAAGGATAATGAAAGCGCGCGCACGACGGTGGAGCCGAAAGGCTCAACGCCGCCAGACTTGGGCCCCGTGCGGGCGGAGACCCCAGGAGTCCACCGGCAGCCGCCTAACCCTGGACGCCTAGAATGCCCCAGCGGAACGTACTCGTCGTAGGCTCCGGCCCGATCGTCATCGGCCAGGCTGCCGAATTCGATTACGCCGGCGTCCAGGCGTGCCGGGCATTGCATGAAGACGGTCATCGCGTCGTTCTGGTCAACTCGAATCCCGCGACGATCATGACCGACCCGGAGGTCGCCGACGCCGTCTACCTCGAACCGCTGACCGTCTCGTCGCTCGAGCGGATCATCGAAAGGGAGCGTCCGGACGCAATCCTGCCTACGCTCGGGGGGCAGACCGGATTGAATCTCGCGGTAGAGTTGCACGGAGCCGGCGTACTCGCGCGTTTCGGCGTCGAGCTGCTGGGCACGCCCGTCGAGACGATCGAACTCGCCGAAGACCGCGAGCGCTTTAAATTGAAGATGCTGGAGATCGGCGAGCCGGTACCAGAGAGCACGGTCGTAACGGCCGTCGAACCCGGCGTCGCCTTTGCCCGCCTTCGCGGTTATCCGCTGGTCGTGCGGCCAGCGTATACGCTAGGAGGCACCGGCGGCGGTATCGTCCGGAACGAACGCGAACTTCGAGAGACCCTTGCGAGTGGGCTCTCGGCGAGTCTGATTCATCAAGTCTTGCTCGAGACATCGCTACTCGGATGGAAAGAGATCGAGTACGAAGTTCTGCGCGACCGCGCCGGAAACTGCATCGTCGTCTGTAACATGGAAAATCTCGACCCGGTCGGCGTGCACACGGGCGACTCGATCGTCGTCGCGCCTTCGCAGACGCTATCCGACACGGATTATCACATGCTGCGCACGTCGAGTTTGGCCGTTGTCCGTGCCCTGGACGTGCGGGGTGGGTGCAACATTCAGTTCGCGCTTCATCCGTCGACCGGCGAGTACCGCATCATCGAAGTCAACCCGCGCGTCTCGCGCAGCTCCGCGCTCGCGAGTAAAGCGACCGGTTACCCGATCGCCAAGATCAGCACGCGAATCGCGCTCGGCGAAACGCTCGATCGGATTCCGAACCCCGTTACCGGCGTAACGAAAGCGGCGTACGAGCCGGCGCTCGACTATGTCGTCGTCAAAATTCCCCGGTGGCCGTTCGATAAGTTTCCGCTGGCCGATACGCGGCTCGGTACGCAGATGAAATCGACGGGCGAATCGATGGGCATCGGGCGAACGTTTCAGGCGGCGCTCGTGAAAGCGTTGCGCGGGCTCGACCTCAATCGCGAGACGCTCACCGGCAACGGCCACGAGCAGTGGACGGCCGAGGAACTCGACGGCGTCATCGAGCACCCGACGCACGAACGCATTTTCGCGGTGGCGGAGGCGCTGCGCAGAGGGCTCCGACGCGACGACGCAGATGGGGCGGTCGCGCGGGTTGCCGGCCTTTCGCATATCGATTGCTTCTGGCTTTACGAGATTCTGGAGTTGGTCGCATTTGAGGAAGGTTTGCGCGTCGCGGGCGGCGTGCCCGATCCGCCCGGCGCACTTCGAAACGGCTACTCGCGCAATGCCGTAGCGCGGCTCTGCGGGTCGGCCGCCGTCTCCCAGGGCGCGAGCTTTCGGATGGTCGACACGGCGGCGGCAGAGTTCCCGGCGAAGTCGCCATACTACTACATGTCCTACGGCGAAGCCGACGACATGCGCCCTACGGCGCGCGAGGCCGTGGTCGTCGTCGGCAGCGGCCCCATTCGAATCGGCCAGGGTATCGAGTTCGACTACTCGTGCGTGCATGCGGCCTGGGCCCTACGCGAAGCCGGCTACGCGGCGGCGATCGTCAACAATAATCCCGAGACGGTCTCGACCGATTTCGACGTCTCGGACGTGCTGGTCTTCGAGCCTCCGGGAGCAGACGAGGTAGAAGCGACGTACCTCGCGACGAACGCGCGAGGCGTCATGCTCGCGTTCGGCGGTCAGACGGCGATCAACCTCGCCGAGGAACTCGCCCGGCGCAGCGTTAGGATCCTCGG
>JAJXWN010000012.1 GCA_021781595.1 bacterium
GTGGGGCAGGAGCACGAGATTGACGTCGCTCTCTGGTCCCCGGTCGGCAGAGAGCAGGGGGTCGGTCCCGGTGACACGCTGGCGATCGATCGCGCTCAGGCGCACTTGAATGGCGTAGAGGCGCTGGACGATCTTCGCCAAGCCTCCGCGGATCGCAGCAGTATTGGGTTGCGGCGGCGGCGAGCCGGACGGGACTGCTTCGGGGACGGGTCCCAAACCGCCGGGCGCGGGGGTCGCGCCCGCGTCGACGCCATAGACGTGCGATCGCCCGCCGAGCGTCTCGAGCAGCGAGTTCGCTTTCTGCGTGGCGGCGTCCAACTGCGCGACGCTGTCGCGCATCTGTGCCTGCGTCTGCGGATTGCCCGTAACCGTACGAAGGTCTCGCGTCAACGCCGCCATCGCTTGCGTTAGATCGGCGATGTTTTGCGTGGTGTCGGCGATATTCTTCTTCAGGCGCCGGTTCGTCGCTAGCCCTCGCAGCGCGTCTACCGATTGGTTCAGGGCGATGGCGGTGCTATTGAGCGAAGAGATAAGCTTGTCGACTTGCTTGGAGTTTCGCCCGACGGTCGAGTTCAATGTCCCCGTCATCTGCAAGACGTTCGAACTGGCTTGGTTGAGGCTAATCGACAGCGCGTCGGCGATCTGCTTCGATTGGACCGCGAGCTGCCCCGCAGCCGTATCGACGGTAGCCGAGACGTGGTTCGCGTTATCGAGCGTCTGCTGCAGCGATTGCAGCAAGATCGGTTCGCGTTCCTGAAGGTCGGAGAGCATCGCATCGAGCCGGCGAATCTCGCCTTGCCCCTCTTCCATGAGATCTGCCACGGTTGCGTTACTCCGGCCGACCGGCTGTCTTGCGATGGGCAAGACGTGCCGAGGCCACATCGGCTCGGCGTTGGTTTCCAAAGCCTCCGGCTGGCCCGCCATCCGTTCGGGTTTTGGCGGCACGATCAGCAGCGCCGGCGAGCCGGTGAGTGGCGTCTGGATAAGAAACTTCGACGCGCGCGGGATCTCGACGTCGCGATTTATGGCTAGGATTACGTCCACCGTGTTGTCCGGCAGCAGTTCGATCGAATCGACCGACCCGACCGTCACGCCGCTGAAATAGACCAGGGCCCCGGTCGGCAACCCGGATGCGGTCGCAAAATGCACCCCTAGGCGGTAGCCGGTATGGCGCGTCCCAAAGTCCGTTATGACGTAAAACATGCCGAATAGCAGCAACAGCC
Source organism: bacterium (assembly GCA_021781595.1). GTDB lineage: Bacteria > Vulcanimicrobiota > Vulcanimicrobiia > Vulcanimicrobiales > Vulcanimicrobiaceae > JAJYFL01. The sequence continues at coordinate 1,224 of JAJXWN010000012.1, forward strand.
CGAGGATAGTGAAGATGCCGACCTGTGCTTGCTTTGACATGGTTATAGACTCCTTACGCCATTAGCGTCGCGGGCCCCCGCGGACGGCGCGCCCCGCGCCGGCGCCCCGGTACGGGGTAGGCCCTCAGAGCGGTATCGGTCCCACCTCGCTGCCTTGGAGAAACTGCTGAACGATCGGGTTGGCGGACCGCCGGATTTCGTGAACCGGGCCATATTCGATGATCGCCCCCTCGAAGAGCATCGCGACGTAATCGGCCATTCGATAGATCGAGTGCAAATCGTGCGAGATGACGACGGCCGTCGCATTGAGCTGCTCGCGCAGGCGTTTTATGATGTCGGTCAGCAAGTGCGTGACGATAGGGTCGAGACCGGTGGTGGGCTCGTCGAATAAGACCAGCTCGGGATTCGTCACGACCGCACGCGCAAATCCTGCGCGCTTTAGCATGCCGCCCGAGAGCTCGCTCGGCAACAGATCGTAGGTGTGCGCGAGCCCCACGCTTTCCAGTGTATCCAGCGCCCGCCTCTCTATCTGTGCGTTCGTTAGGGACGAATGTTCCCGCAGCGCCAGCGCGACGTTCTCTCCCACGGACAGACTGTCGAGAAGTGCCGCAAATTGGAAAGCGAACCCAATCTCCGATCGCATCGCGACGAGCTCGCTCTCGGGGAGGTGGCAGATATCCCGCTCTTTCACGTAGACGTGGCCGGAGTCGGGCTTGCGCAACGCGTCGAGCAAACGTAATATCGTGGATTTACCGGCGCCGGAAAGGCCGATGATGCACGTTATCGCGCCTTCGACGACATCCAAGGTGCAGTTCTCCAAAATCACCCGCTCGCCGTAGCGCATGGTGACGTCGTCGAGTTTGGCAATCAACTTCGCCACAAGTGCACCTACGAAGTTCCGTAGAGAATGTACGAGAGTACGAAATTCGTGATGAAGATCAGGATGATCGAGAGCACGACTGCCCCGGTCGTCGACTTGCCGACGCCCGCAGCGCCGCCGCGCGTCGTTAGCCCCTGATACGAACCGACCATGGCGATGATGACGGCGAAGACCAGCGATTTGAGCAGACCCTTGATGACGTCGGAGAAGCCGATCGCCTGCCGGGCCGACGAAATAAAGACGTCGTTGCTGATGTGCGCGTAACTCTGTGCGATCCACATGCCGCCGTACACCGACACCACGTCCGCGACGATCGCCAGCAGCGGCAGCATAACGACCAGCGCCAGCAGACGCGGCACCACGAGGAACCGCGTCGGTGCCAGCCCGAGCGACTGCAGTGCCTCGACCTGTTCGGTGACGACCATCGACCCGATCTCGGCCGCGATAGCGGCGCCGACGCGCCCGGCTACGACGACTGCCGAGAGCATCGGCCCGAGCTCGCGTACGGATGTGTACGCGACCGCGCCGCCTACCAAACTCCCGATCCCAAACTGCACGGCCTGCTCGGCCGACTCGAGCGAGAAGACCATCCCGGTGAACAACGCGGTCAGCAGGACGATCGAGACCGATTGAACGCCTAGCAGGTAGCACTGATTGACGGTCTCCGAAACCCGGATGCGCAAGCGCACGATGGAGCCGGCGGTCTCCGCGCCCAGCAACGCGATGCCGCCGGTGTATTCCAGGAAATCGTTGGTCTTGCGCCCGACATCCTCGAGCATCTTCATACGGAAGTGCCGCCCTGTGGAAGCATGACGTTAGCTCTCCGAGATGCGGTCGAGTTCCTCCAAAACCTCCCGCGTCGACTCAATGCGGCGAGCCGTAACGCCGCGCTCGGCCGCAAGATTGAAGCGAATCTGGTCGACCTGCTCCAAACGCCTGTCTACGGCCCGCAGATGAGCGCGCGCTTCGGCCTCGAAACCGGTGAAGTACCGCCGGACGGCCGCGATATAGGCTTGCCGGTCTCCGTCCTCGTCCGCCTCGCGAGCGATCAGGTCGAGCATTCGCTCCTGGGCGCGTTTCATCGCTTTGTCGGTAATGTAGAACTTGCCAACTTGGAGGAGCAGCGAGCGAAAACTCTTGCTATCGGGCATGCGGCGCCGTCGCGAGGCCGGCGGGCTCGAGTACCGCCTGCTGCGCCGCGTGAAGCGAACGGATGCCCGTCTCCGCGAGGTTCAACAGCGCGTCGAGCTCGCTGCGTGAGAAAGGCAGCGCCTCGGCAGTCCCCTGAATCTCCACGAATTTTCCGGAATCGGTCATCGCGACGTTCATATCGACCGCCGCCCTGCTGTCCTCCTCGTACGCGAGGTCCAGCAACGGAAAACCCGCGACGATCCCCACGCTGGTCGCCGCTATCTGCCCGGCTAGCGGCCACGCGGCCGTGCGGCTGGGATCGAATTTCTTGGCAAGTGCGAGTGCGAGCGCGACGTAGGCGCCGGTAACCGCAGCGGTGCGCGTCCCGCCATCGGCTTGAAGGACGTCGCAGTCCAGCCAGACGGTGCGTTCACCTAACTTTGCCATATCGGTTACGGCCCGCAAGGCACGCCCGATGATGCGTTGGATTTCGTGCGTACGCCCGCCGATTCTGCCTCGCGCGGACTCCCTGGCGGTGCGTTCCTGGGTAGCTCGCGGAAGCATCGCATACTCGGCCGTGACCCAACCGGTGCCCTTGCCCCTCATCCAAGAGGGAACGCGGTCTTCTATCGACGCCGCGCAAAGCACGCGGGTCTCTCCAATGGAGATGAGCGCGCTGCCCTCGGCAAAGCGCAGATAGTTCGGCTCGATCGTCACGGGGCGCATCTGCTCCCGCTCTCGGCCGTCAGCACGGATCATGCAATCCTCGTTCTATTCGACGGTTACGGTCTTCGCTAGGTTTCGCGGTTGATCGACGTCCTTGCCTTCGATATCGGCGATGTGGTAGGCGAGTAACTGCAGGGGAATGACATTGACGATGGGCGAGAGCAGCTCGTCGACCCGTGGGACCCAGAAGACGTGGTCGGCGATTGCCGCAGCCTCCCGGTCGCCATAGTTCGCGACTACGACGATCGGTGCTTCGCGTGCCTTTGACTCGGCGAGGTTAGAAAGAATCTTCTCGCGCACGCGGCCGTCGGTCATGACGCCAACGACGGGAACGCTTGGATCGAGTAACGCGATGGGACCGTGCTTCATCTCGCCTGCGGCATAACCCTCGGCGTGGATATAGGAGATCTCCTTCAGTTTGAGCGCGCCCTCGAGCGCCGTTGGGAAATTGACGTAACGGCCGATGAAGAGGACGGAGTTGCTCTTGCGTAATCTTGCTGCGACGCGCTTGACGTCGTCGGAGGTGTTGAGCGCGACGTCCACGCAGGCCGGCAGCAATTTCGTATTGTCCGCAATCTCTCGCAGGCGCTCGACAGGCGCGCTCTTGCGCAGGCGTGCCAGGTAGAGCGCGAAGAGCGTCATGGCCGTGACCTGCGAGACGTAGGTCTTGGTCGCGGCAACGCCGATCTCGGGGCCGCCACGCGTGAAAAGCATGCCGTCCGCGACGCGGGTCAGGTGCGAGCCGAGGACGTTGCAGATACCGAGGACCATGCTGCCGGCCTGCTTGGCCATCTTCACCGCTTCGATCGTGTCCGCCGTCTCGCCGGACTGCGACATGGCAATCGTGAGCGCCGTCGGGTCGATGACGGGATCGCCATAGCGAAACTCGCTCGCCAGCTCCATCTCGACCGGCAAATGCACGAGCGATCGCAGCAGATACATGCCGACGGCGCCCGCGTGGTAGGCCGTGCCGCAACCCGTAATGGCGATCTTGGAGATGCGCGCGAGCTCGTTTTCGTCGATGCCGAGCTCCCCGGCCAAGCGCACGTCGTTGCGTTCGTCGATGCGCCCGGCAAGCGTCTCCTTGATGACGTTGGGCTGCTCGTAGATCTCCTTGAGCATGAAGTGCTTGAAGCCGCTCTTTTCGGCGGAACTTGCGTCCCACGTCACCTGGAGGACGTCGCGCTGCACGGAATTACCTTCGTAGTCGGTGAGGCGGTAGCCATCGCGGCCAACCACGACCATCTCTCCTTCCTGCAAAATGATCTCCCTGCGCGTATATTGCAGGATAGCCGGCGTGTCCGAAGCGACGAACATCTCCCCGTCGCCGATCCCCAGCACCAGAGGGCTCGCGCCGTTACGCGCGAACGTGAGATGCTCGCGATCGTCCGAACTGATGATGCCGAGCGCGTATGCGCCGCGAACCTCTTGCAGCGTTTGGCGGACCGCTCGTTCCAAGTCCCCGTGGTAATGCATCTCGATGAGGTGTGCCAACACCTCGGTATCCGTTTCGCTCTTGAATGTATGACCGAGCTCGACGAGGTACGAGCGCAGGGCCGTATAGTTTTCTATGATGCCGTTGTGCACGACCGCGATGCGGCCGGTACAATCCATGTGCGGATGTGCGTTTGCATCCGACGGCCGCCCGTGCGTCGCCCAGCGCGTGTGTCCCACGCCGGCGGTACCGGAGAGTCGTTCTCCATCGCGTAAACGCTCCGCAAGCCGCTTGAGTTTTCCCTCTGCCTTGCTTCCCGAAAGCGCGCCGCCGGCATCGATCACGGCGATGCCGGCACTATCGTATCCGCGATACTCCAGGCGCGCGAGTGCCTCCATTATTATCGGTACGCTATCGCGATACCCGATATATCCGACTATCCCGCACATCGTTTACCCTCAGAGACCGCCTACTTGATGCCTTCCTTGCTGCGGTGGTATGGGATCTTCCCTGCTGCGACTTCGTTGAACGCGGTCGACACCGGCTTGTTGGGATTGATGTCCTCCGTAAGCGGTGGAGCGCCGTTGTTGAGCTGTTTGGCACGTTTCGTCACGACGTTCACCAAGCTGAACTTGGAGTCGACGTGTTCGAGCAGGGAGCTGAGGTCGCCAAAGACGGTTTTCGTCATTTATGAGTCTTCCATTTTCCTTAGTGAATCGTCGCTGAACCGATGGATGCGGAACTTTTCGGCCTGCAGGATCGAGTGCAGGTCTCGCACCGCTTCCTCGGATCGGCGCTCTTCGTTGATGACAATGTAGTCGAAACTCCGGATAAATTTCACTTCTTCGTGGGCGATCGCCAAACGGCGAGCGATCTCTTCATTGGTCTCGGTTCGTCTCGCCAGCAGGCGCGCGCGCAAGTGCGAAAAGCGATCCGGTAGCAAAAATATCAACACCGCATCCGGGAACGTGCCCTTGATAGATAAGGCTCCGTTGACCTCGGGTTTCATGATGAGATCGTATCCCTGAGTCAGCGTCCGCTCGACGAAATCGCGCGGCGTTCCGTAAAAATTGCCGTTGTACTCGCGCCATTCGAGAAAGCCGCGGGAGGCCCGGCGCCGCTCGAACTCCGCCCGCTCGAGAAAAAAGTAGTGCTCCCCCTCACGCTCGCCCGGGCGAGCCTCTCGCGTCGTCGCCGAAACCGAGTAGCGCAGGCGGGGCATACGGGCTCGCAGCGCATCGACGAGAGTATCTTTCCCCGCCCCGGAGGGTCCCGAAACGACGAAAAGCAGACCCGGGCCGAACACGTACCATTCTCTCCAGACGAGGGCGAAGCATTTGTTGTTCCGAGAATCCGGGGGCTTCACCTGGTACGCTCGCGCAGTAGTGCGGCCGTACCGTGGATAAAGAACCCTCATGGAGCTTTCGATTGCGAGCATCCTCGCCGAATCGGCGGCCCGCCATCCGGATCGGGCGGCCGTCGTGCTCGGCGAGACCCGCGTCACCTACGCGGAACTTTGGGAACAGGCGCGGCGCTACGCAGCCGTCCTGCGCGCGCACGGCATCGGCCCGGGCGACACCGTAGCCTTGATGCTGCCGAACGTACCGGATTTCCCGCGGACGTACTACGGGGCGCTCGCCCTCGGGGCGGTCGTCGTGCCGGTTCACGCCCTGCTCACGGCCGAGGAGATCGCCTTCGTCTTGACGGACGCTAGGGTCAAGGCGTTCGTCTGCGCGGCTCCCTTCTTGGCCGCCGGCAGAGCCGCGGCCGAGAAAGCGGGCGTGACGCTGCTGGCGGTACTCGCGCCGCCCCCCGGCTCCGGTGAGCCCGAAGCGAAGGTTCCCCGCCTGGACGCGCTCGCCGCCGGCGCGGAGCCCATCACGGCTTTCGTGCGCCGCGGACCGCTGGACGACGCGGTCGTGCTCTATACGAGCGGCACGACCGGCAAGCCGAAGGGCGCGGTGTTGAGTCACCTCAACATGATCATGAACGCCACCGTCAGCGCCTTCGATCTCTTCGGCTTGCGCGACGACGACATCTTCTTAGGCTGCCTGCCGCTCTTTCACTCCTTCGGCCAGACGTGCGTCATGAACACGGCATTCCGGGTGGGCGCGACCGTCGTGCTCATGCCGCGCTACGATGGCGCAGCGGCCCTCGACCTGCTGATAAAGGAGCGAATCACCGTCTTCGTCGGCGTTCCGACGATGTACATCAGTCTGCTCGAAGCGGCGCGAACCGATCCGAGGCGCCCCGAACTCCAGATCGCCGTTTCGGGAGGGGCATCGCTGCCTCAGACGGTCCTCGAGGCCTTCGAGAAGGTCTTCGGCCTGCCGATCTACGAGGGCTACGGCCTCTCCGAAACGTCACCCGTGGCCTCTTTCAACCAGCGCGATCTTGGCCGAAAACCGGGAACCGTGGGGCGCGGCGTCTGGGGCGTCGACCTTGCGATTGCCAAGGCGGATTTGGAAGACCGCATCGAGCTGCTACCGTCCGGCGAGCTCGGCGAGATCGTCATCCGGGGGCACGACGTCTTCAAGGGATACCTGAACAAGCCCGAGGCGACGGCAGCCGTTATGGTTGACGGCTGGTTCCGAAGCGGCGACCTGGGAACGCAGGACGCCGACGGGTTTATCACGATCGTCGACCGCAAGAAGGATATGGTGCTCCGGGGCGGTTACAACGTCTACCCGCGCGAGGTCGAGGAGGTCCTGCTGCGCCATCCGGCCGTCGCCCAAGTCGCAGTCATAGGATTGCCCGATCCACTACATGGAGAGGAGGTCTGCGCGGTCGTAGTGCTCGCTCCAGACGCGAATGAGACTCGCGCCGAGGAGATCATAGCCTGGTCGCAGCAGAACCTCGCCCGCTATAAGTATCCGCGTCGAGTGGAGTTCGTCGAGGCCTTCCCCCTAGGGCCCAGCGGAAAGGTGCTAAAACGCGAATTGGTGCGCCGTTTCGGATAATCCGGATGCACCATTTACAACTCACAGAGGTACGTTGCAGACGTTTTCCCCCATCGCGGAGCGGACGGCCCTTTCCAGGGGCTGCGTTGCGGGCCGCGTCGCCGTAACCACGATCGACTGCTGGTTGAAAACCGTGAAGGCTTCTTCCCTGATCTCGCTTCCCGTCGCGCCACTGATGTGAAACGTAAGGATACCGGCCTCGCCCGGGCAGCCTGGGAATGGATCGCTGCTTACGTACCGTGCACCTTTGTTGCGCAGGACGGTATCGATCGTTTCGCTTGAAGCGAGGTCCTTGAGCGATCCGGTGAACGGCCGCGTCTGCACGCGGTAGGTCTCCCTCCCGCCCCCAGGCAACGTCCGCACCCAGAACGTTCCGGCGGCGCTCCGCCGCTGCGTGTAACCCGGCGGGTACGCGGGAGACCGCGCGCTGCAGCCTGCCGCCGCGCAACACGCCAGCGCAACGAACGCGGGCGCAAAGGCCGCGCGCAGCCTTCGGCGCCATTCCAACGATCTCGACCCCATCGTTTCCTCGACTTCCTCGCAGTATTTTCGGTGCAGTCGCCGTAGCGTCTTACCCATCCGGGCGGAGTCCGCACCGCGATGCGGCGAAGAGCCGCCACGCATGCTTGCAAATCTCGCTCCGATGCGCCGATGCTGACCGATTGGCTGCTCGTTCGCCGTGCGGCGCAAGAACTGCGCGCGCGCCTGCGGGGCGCCAAGGTCCGCGACGTCGGGCAGCTCTCCGACGGGCGAATCGCAATTGCCCTCTGGTCGCGCGGTCAAACGCAGCTGTTGTGCATCGATATCTTCGCTCCCACGCCGCTCTTGACCATCGAGGAGGGCGAACTCCCGATCGCAAGCGAACCGGGTTTCGTCCGCGCGGCCGGCGCCGCTCTCCGCGGCACGACTCTTGCCGACGCGCGAGCGCGCACGGGCGACCGGATCCTGCGGCTCGACTTCGCCGCGCGGTCGCGCTTCGGCGTGCGAGCCGATTCGGCGCTGATCTGCGAACTGGTGCCGCGCTTCGGTAACGTAATACTCCTCAAAGACCGTACGATCGTGGCGGCCGCGAAGGAGTTTTCGCGCGCCGAGAATCCCGTGCGCGCGGTCGAAGCCGGACGCTCCTACGAGCCGCCGCCCCTGAACCCCGAGCGAAGAGTGCCCAAGATTCTGCGCGACGGATACGCCGGCACCGATGCGGAAGACCTAGTCCGCACGTTGAACGACGACCAGGCCCCCCCGGCGGCTCTGTATGTCTACCGGCGTGATGGTGTCCTCGTGCAGGCGCATCTCGTGCCCCTCCCGCAATACGCCGAGCTGGATTGCGGGCGCACCGACGGACTGCTGGAGATATTCGCCGAAGCGCGCACGCAAAACGTGGGGAACGTATCGCACGATAGAGCGGCGAAGCGCCGGCGGGATATGGAGAAGGCGCTCGCCGAGCGGGAGCGCAAAGCTGGCGCCGAACTCACGCAGATCGACGCCCGGCTTCACGACGCGCTGGAGCGCGATCTCTTACGCGAGCGCGGTGAAGCGGTATACGAGACGCTACACGCGCTACCACCCGATGAGCAGGCGGCTGCGAAAGAGCGCGCGACCGAGCTTTTCGAGGCATACAAGAAACTTGGAGCGGCGCGCGTGCATTTGCAGGCGCGCCGGACGCAGCTCGAGCGCCTTCAGGCAGCCATCGAGGATCTGCGCTGGGAAGTGGAGCGCGCCGAGCCCGACGCGCTGACGGACGTCGCAGAAGTGATCGCGGCGCTGGACCGCCGCGCGCGGGTCGCAGAGCGCCCGGCGGCGCGCAAGCGCAAACCGCTGCAGTACGTTACGGATTCAGGTTCGCGGATTCTCGTCGGCCGGACGCCGATCGAAAATGCGGACCTTACCTTCCGCGTAGCGCGGCCGAACGATCTTTGGTTTCACGCACGGGCAACGCCGGGAGCGCACGTCATCATCCAACGTGACGATCGCCGAGAACCTCCCGAGTGCGACCTGCTTGCCGCAGCGTCCCTGGCGGCGCTGCACAGCAAGGCCGGGAAGAACGCGAAGGCGGCCGTCGATTACACGCCGCGCAAGTTCGTGCGCAAGCAGCCTGCGGCACCTCCGGGACTCGTCTTCTACGTGAACGCTCGCACGCTGTACGTAGCTCCGGCTAACTTCGAGCGGCCGCCGAGCTCCCCGCAAGGCGGGATTCGCACGCCGCCCAGTTGAGGTTCGCGTAAAACGCTTCTACGTATTTTCCCCGCTCCGAAGGCTTGTAGTCCAACAGAAACGCGTGCTCCCAACAATCCATTACAACGACCGGCACGAAGCCGGCCAGGTTACCGTCCTGATGGAGTTCGATCCAGTGGTTGCCGATCTGACCGTTCGCCGGATCGTAGTACGCTATCGCCCAACCCACGCCGCGCATGCCGCCGACCGCGAAGAAATCTTTCTTCCACGATTCGACGTCGCCGTAGCTCGCCGTGATGATTTCGCGCAATCGGCCTGCGTGAAGCTCCGCCGGATGCTTGGTGAGATTGTCGAAGTACAGTTCGTGCAGGCGCATGCCGTTGAACTCCCACCCCATGCGGCGCACGAGTTCGGCAAATTTCGGGTTTGAGCCGGCGTTTTCGCCTCGCTCGCGCAGATCGGAGGTTTGCTCGATCAGCAGGTTGGTGTTTTTTACGTATCCTTCGTACAGGCCGAAGTGCAGTTCGAGCGTTCTGTCCGAGATGCCCTTCAACCCGGAAAGGTCCCATTTCTTAGGCGTATACGATTTCATCGATGCGTTGATCCCTTCATTATGTACGGATGTACGGCGGTTAATGCGACGCTTGCGTACCCGTAGTATTCTTCGTTCAAACGAAAAACCCATGGGAAGTGAGGCGACCGCACTAGCGGACGGTCGTCAGAACGATCTTGCCAAGGTGTTCGCCTCGAGCGGCCAGGCGGAGTCCACCACGGGATGAATCGAGTCCCGGGCGGCCAAGAGGGGCCAAACCCGGGCGCGGACGGCGGCAGCAGCTGCGCCTTTCTCGTTCCGGCGACCTCGAGCCACGATGCTGCAGCACCTCGAGCGGCTGCGGTTTGGGAATAGGACGCTCTACGACGCGCATCAGCGCCCATACCCGGGGGCTTCGACGAACATGGCGTCTCCGAACGAAAAGAAACGATACTCACGATCGACGGCCTCTCGATAGGCGCGCCGAATATTATCGTGGCCTGCGAAGGCGCTCACCAGTACGAGCAGCGTCGATCTCGGGAGGTGGAAGTTCGTGATGAGCGCGTCCACGATCTGAAAACGAAAGCCCGGCGTGACGAACAGATTCGTGCGCCCTTCTCCAGCCCGGACCGTTCCAGCACCGGCGGCGCTCCCCTCAAGAGCACGCACAACCGTGGTTCCGGCTGCCACGACGCGGCGGCCTTCGTGCTTAGCGCGCGCTATCGCGCCGGCCGTTGCCTGCGGAATCGCGAAGGACTCGGCGTGCATCTCGTGCTCGTCTATGCGCTCGGTCTGCATTGGGCGGAACGTTCCCAGCCCCACGTCGAGTACCAGTTTTACGATCTCCACCCCCTTGGCGCAGAGCCCGTCGAGCATCGCCGTGGTGAAATGCAGCGAAGCGGTCGGCGCCGCAACGCTGCCGGGTTCGCGCGCGAAGACCGTTTGGTAGCGCGCGCGCGTACGCTCCGTATCGTTGCGGACGTACGGAGGCAACGGCAGCCGGCCGGCGCGCTCGAGGAATCGTTCGAACGGTAGAGAGAGCGCGAACTCGAGGTCGCGCAGACCGCGTCCCAGCGCCCGGGTGACCGTTGCCGTTCCCAAGACCTCCGAAGCATCGCCCGGCTCGCGAAAGGATACGCGTGCGCCCGCCGGCAGCTTTCGCCCGGGTTTTACGAGTGCGCTCCAACGAGACGATCCGGCATCATATCGAATGCGATCGGATGGATGGAGCAGCAGAATCTCGACGCGGGTGCCGGAACCGTCATCGGGCGCCCCCGGCCACGGCAGCGTTCCAAAGAGACGCGCCGCGATTACGCGCGTTTCGTTGAGCACGAGAACGTCGCCGGCCCGTAGGTACTCGGGCAGATCCGAGAATGCGCGATGCGAGACGCGCGTCCCCTCAAGCACCAATAGACGCGATGCATCGCGCGGCTCTGCCGGAAACTGTGCGATCAATCGCTTCGGAAGGTCGTAGTCGTACGCGGCAGTCAGCCGAGAATCGTCAAGCGTGCGCGTTCGATTTCGAGGAAGCTGGAGAGCCGCTTCAACGCGTCGGCAGAGATTTCGACGAAGTATACGCCGACCTGGAACGTGTCGCGTTCGAACGGCTTGATCCAGCGCACCTCGCCTCGCAGCGAAAGATATGGAGTGCGCTTCATCGTAAAGATGTATCTGGTCCCTTTGGGGAGATACTGGTCTGCGATCAAACGCATCCCGCTCTCCGTGATATCGGCTATCGCGGCCCGGAAGAGCATCGACGACGAGCGATCCTCAACGACCACGTCGATGTACTTGCGTAGCCGGACTCCGTGGAGCCTTTTCTCCGCTTCGGGCGCGGCGCGGCCGTCTCGTTCAGTCATCGCCCACATGGGTGCCCGGAAAATAGAAGTTGAGGATCGTATCCGCAGACGCGCCGGCTACTGCCATACCACGCGCGCCCCATTGGCACAAGCCGACCCCGTGCCCCAGACCGCCGCCTTCGATGGCGACGCGGGCGCCGGCCTGCGCGGGGTCGCCGGCAAACGCTATCGACACAAGCAAGAGGCTTGGGAGGATGCGCGGCCCAACGGCGAGCCGAAACGCGCTCCCCTCTGATCGGAATGCCCCATCGGCTCCCGCGATATCGACGTAGCGCGCGCGACCGCTGGCATCGCGCTCCGCTATGTTTATGCTGCGCAACGGTCCGAGCGCAGCGATCTTGGAACCGAACGCGGCGCGCAGGCGCCGCGCGTGGAAACTACGCGACCAGCGGTACCATGGAGAAGCCGTGCAATACGGGCATATCACGCCGCCGAGATACGACAGCGGAGCGCCACCCCATGCATCGGCGCTGGACTCGGTATGGCCGCCGCAGCACGACGAATAGACGGCTTGCGCGAAGCTGCCATCGAATCTCAGGACCGCTCCGGCAGTCCGATCTACGGCGCCCGTCGAGGCGGGGTTCTCGGCGTCGATCCCCGTGTAGACCTGATCGACTTCGGACGGCACGACGTCGTACTCGCGTCGCGGGTTACTGCGCTGTAGAACGTACGTCCGGGCGGCGATCGCCTGCGCGGCGAGAGCAGCGAACGGCCAGGAAGGCGGCATCTCGCGCGGGACGACGCTATAAAGATACTGCTCGAGCGGGACGACGCTCACGACTCGCCCGCCGCCGGCGGCGTACGAAAACGTTCCGCGGTAGCGGCGGCCCCGAAACCAAAACGTGCTGCCATCGATCGCGCGTGCATCACCGCGTCCCAAGAGGACGCGCAGGGCCTGCCCGCGCGCCGTGGCAGAAGCCGGGTCGAATTCGTCATCGCTCTGCCCCGCGTAAGCCGTTCGTGACCGGACGCTCAAACCCACGGCTGCAAATGCCAGCGACGACGTGACGAAGGCTCGCCGCCGCATCACAGGAGACGCTCTTGCTGCGCGCTCTGCGGCATGCCGGAGGCACCGAGGTGCCGGTAGGCCTCGGCCGTTGCCTTCCGGCCGCTGGCCGTGCGAACGACGAAGGCGCGCTTGAGCAGATAGGGCTCGACCACGTCTTCGAGCGTCTCCGCATCCTCGGTCAGCGTGGCGGCGATCGCCGCTATGCCGACAGGACCGCCGCCGTATTGCTCGACGATGGTCCGAAGAAAGGCGCGGTCTAGCCGGTCGAGGCCGAGCCGATCGACGCCTTCCCGCTCGAGCGCTTCGTCGGCGACCGCCTGCGTGATGCGTCCGCCGGCGCGAACCTCTGCATAGTCGCGCACGCGCCGCAGCAGGCGGTTCGCGATGCGCGGCGTACCGCGGCTGCGCGCGGCGATCGTGACAGCTCCGTCGTGGTCGATCGGTACGTTCAGCACGCCGGCAGAGCGCATAACGATGCGGCGTAGTTCTTCTACGTCATAGTAGTCGAGATGCGCCATCAATCCGAAACGCTCGCGGAGCGGTGCGCTGAGCATGCCGGCGCGCGTCGTCGCACCCACCAGCGTAAAGTGTTTGAGTGGCAGTTTCAGCGTTTTCGCGTAGGCGCCCCGGTCGACGACGAAGTCGATCTGAAAATCTTCCATCGCCGGATAAAGGAACTCTTCGACGATTCGACCCAGGCGATGGATCTCGTCGATGAACAGGATGTCCCCATCGCCGAGCGAGGTAAGGATGCCCACGAGGTCCTTCGGCTTCTCGAGCGTCGGACCGCTGGTCGGATGAAAAGAGCGCCCGAGGTCTCGAGCGATCAGGGAGGCAAGCGTCGTCTTTCCCAATCCGGGAGGCCCGTAGAACAAGATATGTTCGATGGGCTCGCCGCGTTTGCGGGCGGCATCGATGGCGATCTTCAGGTTCTCGACCACGGTCGTTTGACCGACGTATTCGTCGAACGAGCGCGGGCGCAGACTCGCCCCGTAGATCTCTTCTTCCATCGTGTCGACGGCGTCGGTGGGATCGACGATCCGAACCCCGGCGCGCGTGTCGACCGCGTCTTCGGGTCCAAGAAGGGGCTTGCGCGGGTCGTCGCTCACGAGGATGCCGAGGCTTTCTGCCGGTAGATCTCGGCAAGCAGCGTTTCGGGGTCGGCGATGCCGGGAGCGGATTCGAGCGTGCTACGAATCATCCGTTCGGCTTCGCTGCGCCGGTATTCTAGTTGGAGGAGCACGGCCAGCGCTTCGTCCGCGAAGTCGGGGATGCGCGGCGCGGCCGACGGCTGCGCCTCTTGAATCAGCAGAAATTTCGCGACCTTGCCCTGCAGTTTGGCCACGATATCGCGCGCCTTCTGCTGGCCGATTCCCGGCAACGTCTTGAGGAACGCATGGTCGCCGCGGTCGATCGCGCTCGCGATGCGAGACATCGGTGCAGAGAAAGCGCGCGCCGCCGAGCGCGGACCGATCGACGCAACGCTGAGAAGCGCTTCGAAGAATTCGCGCTCGATGGTATTGGTGAAACCGTAATAAGCAAAGCGGCCGGTGTTGCCTTCGACGTGCAGCACCGCATGGATCTCGAGGGCAACCTCTTCGCCGGGCGCCGCACTCATCTTTTCGGCCACGCAGGGCGGCAGGAATATCTCGTACGCCAAGCCGCCGGTTTCGAGCACGACCCCGGATTCGGCTCGCTCGAGCAGCTTTCCGCGAATGTGCGAGAACATTATGCCGGCCGGCGGACGCGCCTGGGCGGGCGCAACGCTACCGCGAACGGATAGCGCTCCTCGTGTTCGCGCACGTTGATGAACGCCAGCGCGAGCGCGAGTGCGTCGGAGACGTCGCTCGGCGCAGGTACGCAGCGCAAGCCGAGCAGGTCGGTCACCATGTGGCCCACCTGCTCTTTGCGCGCAGAGCCCGAGCCGACGAGCACGCGCTTGACGAGCGAATGGGCTAGCGTTCGCACCGGAACGCTCGCCTGCGCGCCTGCCAGACACAAAACCCCGCGCGCGTGCCCCATCAGGATGGCGGTATACGGGTTCTTGTAGGACGTGTAGATCTCTTCGATGACGATCCAGTCCGGCTGCGTCGACGCGACGACGCCCATAATGCCCTCGTGCAGTTCTCGCAAGCGCGTTTCCAGGGTCCCGCCAGGATTGGGAGCGACGACTCCCGCTTCGATCAGCCGAGGCCGCCCGCCGATCTGCTCGACCGTGCCGTAACCCGTCGAGCGCAGTCCCGGGTCAATACCGAGCACGCGCATGCTCACGGCCCGGGCGGACCGTTATTGACGAGCAGGTCGACGTTGCTGCCTGGGGCCAGCGTGGTTCCGACGGCCGGATCGGTACGGACGACGTTGCCATCGGCTCCCTGCGAGGTATAGAGCGTCTTCCCTACGGTATAGCCGGCGGCTCGAAGGGTGGCGGTTGCCTGAACGATCGTCATGCCATTGGTATCGGGAACTTCGCCGGGAACCGACACGGCGACCGTCACCGTAGAGCCCTTGGGCAGCGTCGTATTCGGCTCGGGGTTCTGATCGACGATCGAGCCGTTGCTCTGCGAGCCCGGCTGTACCGTCCACTGGATCGAAACGTTGAAGCCGGCCTGCTGCAATGCTGCCTGCCCGGCAGCGGCATCTTGCGCGATAACGCTCGGAACCTCGATGAGGCTACCGCCCGTACTGACGACGACGTTGACGGTCGCCGTATATGGTTGCACGGTCGTGCCGGCCGCTACGTCCTGCGACGCAATGACGTCCGGCGGTATCGTGTCGAAGGGCTGATTGACCGGGGCGATTTTGAAGCCGAGCCCCTGGGCGAGTTTGATGGCATCGCTGTACTTCATTCCGACCAGGTTCGGAATCTTTACCGGCTTGAGCCCTTCGGAGGCGTAGAGCGTCACGAGCGACCCTTGGCGTACCTGGGTTCCGGGCGCGGGACGCTGATCGATGACCGAACCTGTCGGTGCGGGATCGTACCTGCGCACCACGCGTACCAAGAACTTGTGGCGCTTGAGATCCCTGGTGGCATCTCTGACCGTATAGCCACGCATGTCGTCCAGGCCCACGGTCGGGAGACCGTTGCTGACATACAACTCGACGAGCTGCCCGGCCGTGACTTTGGTACCGGGCTGCGGCGCCTGCCGGATGACCTCGTTGGCCGGTACCGTGTCGCTCGGAGTCTTAAAGATCCTCCAGGCAAGACCCGCATTGGCGATCGCCTGCTGGGCCTGCGAATCCTTCATCGAGCGGTAGTCGGCGACCGCGATCTGCTGTGAGAACGCACCGCGGAATGGGTGTGCGACGATCGCATAGCCGATAGCGACCGCCAGCAACGCTACGGCGACCAGGAGCAGCGCCAGGCGCCCCCCGGCGCGCTCCGGTCGTGGCTCCGCGCCGGAAACCGAGGCATGGTCGTACCGCCGGTCGGGGTAGCGCGAAGGCCGGGGCGGCGGCGAGGACGGCGGGGTACGCGGCCCAGCCGGTGCGTCGTTCATCGTGGGATAGGCTGCAAAGGTGGGCCGCTCGCGCGCCTCGCGCAATGCCGTCGCAACGTCACTGGCCGAATGGAAGCGGTTCTCGGGCGTCTTCTGCAGCAGCTTGTTGACGATCGAGGCGAGCGCCGGGCTCACGCCCATAGAATCTACGTCGATGGTGGGCACGGGGTCCCCGATGTGCTTGAGCGCGACGGTAACCGGCGACTCCCCGGTGTAGGGGAGACGCCCGGTGAGCATCTGATAGAGCACGACGCCCACGCTATAGAGATCGGAGGTTTCGTGCAGCTCTTGGCCCTGCGCTTGCTCCGGTGAGAGGTAGTAGATGCTGCCCATCACGAGCCCGGGCTTTGTCATCGCCATCGTGTGTTGCGAGACGGCGCGGGCGATGCCGAAATCGGAGAGCTTGACGACATCGTCTTTGGTGACAAGGATGTTTGCGGGCTTGATGTCCCGGTGCAGCAGGCCAGCGCGATGGGCGAACGCCAGCCCGCTGCAAATCTGCGCGGCGTAATCGATCGCCACCGGTTCGGGGAGCTTGCCGTCGGCCGCAATAATCTCGGCGAGCGCCGGACCGTCGACCAGCTCCATCACGATGTAGTAGGTATCGCCCTCGCGGCCGACGTCATAGGTATTGACGATATTCGGGTGGTTGAGCTTCGCGGCAGACTCCGCTTCCTGGTAGAAGCGGCGAACGAACTCGGCATCGGCCGCGTATTGAGGGCGCAGGACTTTAATCGCGACCCGCCGCCGCAGCACGGTGTCGGTTCCGCGGTACACGGTCGCCATACCACCCTCGCCGAGCTTCTGGTCGAGCCGGTAGCGATTGTTGAAAGTCTGTTCTTCGATCAACTCCGTACGCTCTGTAATGCTACGCGCAACACGTCGCGCGCGATCGGTGCCGCCACGGCCGCACCGTAACCGGCATTCTCTACGACGATCGCGACGGCCACCCGCGGATGGTCGGCCGGCGCGAAGCACACGAACCACGAGTGCGGGGCGCCGAAGGGATTGGTTGCCGTGCCGGTCTTCCCCGCAACGGTGACGCCCGGCAGCGCCGCGGTCGTTCCGGTTCCTCGCTCCACGACTGCGACCATCATCTTCTTCACATCGCGCGCGGTATCCGCCGATACCGGCTCCGCAAGCGTGGCCGGGCCAAAACTGCTCCCGCCGCCGGCTCGGACGACTTCGCGGACGATGTACGGCCGGGGCTCGACCCCCCGATTTGCGATCGTCGAGGCGATGAGCGCCATCTGCAGCGGCGTCATGAGCAGCGCGCCCTGGCCGAAGCCCATTTGGGCGAGTTCCCCGGGCGTGATGCTCGATTTCGGGGGAATGCTATCGCGCTGGGCCGGCAGTTGGAAATCGAGGGTATCGCCCAGCCCCCAGCGGTGCATGTACTCATAGAACGTATCCGCACCCATTTTCAAGGCGATCTGTGCGAAATCGACGTTGACGGAGAGTGCGAAAGCGCCGGTGATATTCTGCCACCCGGTAATCTCGTGGCCGGCGTTGTGGAGCCGAAAGCGGCCGATCGTGATATAACCCGGGTCGTAGAACCTCGAATGCATCGTAAACGTGCCCGAGTCGAGTGCCGCCCCGGCCGTCACCAATTTGAAGGTCGACCCGGGAGGATAGAGGCCGTCGATCGCGCGGTTCAGCAGCGGACTCTCGGGATTCTGCCGCAGCGATGGAAACGCTGCGTCGAGAGCATTCGGATCGAAGCTCGGGACGCTAGCGATGGCCAGCACTGCGCCGGTTCGTGGGTCGAGCACCACACCCGCGCCGCGAGCGTGCTGCGAGAGTTGCGCGAAGAGTTCCGCTTGGATCGGCGGATCGATCGTCGTCACCACGTTCGCCCCCCGCGGTTCCGGGCTCTTTCCGTGAAACGCATCGACGATCTCTTGGATCTGTTCGCCGATGTCGCCGGTCGATTCGGCCGGCGAGAGTGCGCGGTCGTAGGCCGCTTCGATGCCGCTCGTACCGTAGCGGTCCGAGACGTAACCGACGGTCTGCGCCAGCGATCGGCCCATCGGATAGATTCGCTTGCCGGAGACGCTGCGCGCGAGGACCGCTCCGTCGCTCGCGAGAATCTCGCCGCGGCCGCTGGCAAGCAGCCCGCGGCGCGGATTGTACGGGCGCGCCGCTATGCTCGGCGCCTCAACGACTTGCACGAAAAACTGCCGCGCCACGAGCACCAGGAACAGCAGCGAAAAGAGCGTCCCGAGTCCGGCGATCGTGCGATTGCTCACGGTGCGCTTTGTTGTTTCCGGCCATCGCTCTCGCGCAGCAGCGTATAGCCGTCGGGCGTACGTACGGCCATATGCGGGCGCTGCGCGTCGGCGCTCAGCAGCGCATTGATGGCCTCGCGAGCGACCGCATCCTCGATGCCGCCGACCGCGAGAATCACGTCTGCCCCTGTATCGGCAGCGAGCGCCGGTGCAATGTAGGCTGCCGTGGGGAGTGTCTCAAAATGCCGGTTCTCGTAAGGCCCGCCGTGCCACGGCCCGCGTTTGCCAAGGACCGTCTGATGGTAGTCCCAAGCGCACAGCTGCCGTTCTTTCCAAACGAAATGATCGCGAACGCACAACCGGCGACAGGCCGCGCATTGCACGATCGGTTCGGCATCATGCAAAAGCGCCTCCGCTACGTCCTCGGGCACGTCCTCGATATTGACGACGGTGCCTTCGTTCAAGTGTTCGGGCATCGGCGCGTGCCATCGCACGCGCGCCAGCAGTTCGATCTCGCGCGGCGGTGCGACGAATGCGTGCTCGTCGTCGCCCGGAAACGTCTGGTCCACCCAATCCAGCAGAGACGCGGACGCGACCGTAACGCTCTGCCACGTATCGCCCACCACCACGCCGATCGGCGTTTGGGCCAGGGGGACCAGGCGCGTAACGATGACCGCGTGTTTGGCGCTCTCCGCGCGGAAGCTGCTGACGAAGGCGAGCGTGGTTGCGCTTCCCCCGAGTATGAAGGCCCGGCACTCCGATTCGTCGGAGCGCACCCCCGGCTTCGCCGCTTTCAACTCAGGCGAGCGCATGCATGCGCCGGTAGGCCTGAAGAGTCCGCGGCGGTCCGTCGTTGGATTCGAGAGCCTCTGCGAGGGCGCGAGCCGTATCGAGACTGGTGAGACACGCTACGTTGGCTTCGACCGCGGCGCGGCGAATCTTGTAATTATCCGAGAGCTCGTGCCGTCCGCTGGCATCGTTGATCACGAGGTCGACGCCGCGCGAGGCGATCAGATCGAGTACGTGTGGGGAACCGTCCGCGATCTTATTGACCGGGCGGCAAACGATCCCCGCCGATTCGAGGTGCTCACGAGTGCCCGGCGTCGCATAGAGCGTGTGCCCGAGCGCTTTGTACCGGCGGAGTACGGGAATCGAGTCGTCCTTCTCGTCGTCCGCAATGGAGACCAGGATGTTCCCGCCCGTGCCGGGGAGGCGTACTCCCGCGCCGATAAACCCTTTGCGCAGCGCGCCGGCGAAGGTCGTGTCTATGCCAAGCACCTCGCCTGTGGATTTCATTTCGGGACCGAGGATCGTCTCTACTCCGCGCATCTTTGCAAAAGAAAATACTGGGATCTTGACGACGACGAAAGGGGCCCGCGCGACGAGGCCCGTGCCGTACGGCATCTCGCGTAGCCGCTCGCCCAGCGCGATGCGCACTGCAGCGGCGACGATATTCACGCCTGTTGCCTTTTGGATGATCGGAACGGTGCGGCTCGCCCGCGGGTTGGCTTCGATGATGAAGAGGCGGTCGCCGTCGATCACGAACTGAATGTTGATCGGGCCACGGATGCGCAGTTCGCGTGCGATCGCGGCGGTCGCGTCGACGATGCGTCGTTCCATCTCCTCGCCGACCGTCTGCGCAGGATAGACGCCGATCGAGTCTCCGGAGTGAATGCCGGCGCGCTCTATGTGTTCGAAGATGCCTGGAATCAAGATATCCTCGCCGTCGAAGACGGCGTCGACCTCCACTTCGAGCCCTCTGACGTATCGGTCCACAAGCAGCGGCGCGTCGGGGAGGATCGGCGGCGCCGACTCCGCATACGAAGCCAGCTGGCCTTCGTTGTAGACGATCTCCATGCCGCGGCCGCCCAGCACGTATGACGGGCGCACGAGGACGGGAAAGCCGAGCTCGCGTGCGACGGCGCGCGCTTCGCGAAACGAACGGGCCGCCTTCCCCTCCGGCCTTGCGACACCCAGGCGGCTCAGCGCGGCATCGAACTTCTCCCGGTCCTCGGCCATATCCAAGCTCGCTCGGTCGTTGCCAAGGATCCTAACGCTTCGCCGGGCGAGTTCCTCGGCGAGGTTGATCGCCGTCTGACCGCCGAACGCGAGCATGACGCCTCGCGCGTTCGTCGCGAGGTACGTCGCTTCTACCTCGTCTGCTCCCGGAGGCTCGAAGACCAGC
>JAJXWN010000013.1 GCA_021781595.1 bacterium
TAGGAGCGATCGCGCAGGCGCGGGTCGCCGACGTCATGCTCGGCGGCCTCTCGTTCCATCGCTGGGCCGCGGTCTTCGAGCGCGCTCGCACCGTGGTCACGGTCGACACGGGCGCGACGCACGTTGCGAGCGCCGTGCGCAGGCCCACCGTGGTTGCCTTCGAACACCGGTATTTCCGGCTGAATTCGCAGGAATGGGCGCCGTACGGCGTGCCGAACCTGCTCGTACGCAAGCCGGCCGATGAATCCGACGCCTCGCTCGCGGTCTTCCGCCGAGAAGTCGTCGACGCCGTTGCACGATTGTTGAACGCCTGAATGCCCGATATCTCCGTCGTCATACCGACGTATAACCGGCTCGATACGCTGCGGCACGTCGTCCCATCGCTGCTCGCGCAGGATCCGGCCGCCGGGGAGTATGAGGTGCTGGTCTGCGACTCGCTCTCCACCGACGGAACCGCGGAGTATCTTGCGCGGGTACGTGCGGAGCACCCCAACGTGCGCCACCTGCCGGCTCCATACACCGGGCGGGCGATGGCCCGAAATGCCGGCATCGACGCCGCGCGAGGAGAGATCGTTCTGTTCAACGATGCCGATATCATCGCATCGCCGGACCTGCTGTCGCGGCATCTACGGCGCCATCGCGACCGGTCCGGCGTGGCGGTCGTCGGCTGGGAAGTGCAAGTCCGGTCGATAGCG
Organism: bacterium; assembly: GCA_021781595.1. Taxonomy (GTDB): domain Bacteria; phylum Vulcanimicrobiota; class Vulcanimicrobiia; order Vulcanimicrobiales; family Vulcanimicrobiaceae; genus JAJYFL01. Next base: position 696 of record JAJXWN010000013.1, read on the forward strand.
GACTACGAGGAGAAGCGCGACCATCCCGAACTGCGCGGGCACCTGCACCCACCCACGCGCAAGACGCTCGGCTGGCTGTACTTCCTGACCGGAAACGCATCCGTTCGCCGGGCGGATCTTCTTCGCGTCGGCAAATTCGACGAGAGTTTCACCGGCTACGGTCACGAAGACTTAGAACTCGGCTATCGCTTGCGCAAGGCGGGCCTGACGATTCTCTACGAACCCCGTGCCGTGAGTTACCACTGCCAAGACGTGTCGCACGACGACCAGAAAGCGAAGATGCAACTCGCCGGCCGCTCGACCGTACGCTTCTACCGCAAGCATCCAGACGTCGCCGTTCGAATAAATCTTGGGATGACCCCGGTTTCCCTGGCTCTGCACGGGTTGCTGACGCGGTTGCCGGGGGTACTCGGCTATTTCGAGGCACGCGCCGGCGATTCGAAGTTCGCGCGGAATCTCGTGCAGCAGTATTATTACGTAAGCGGCATCAAAGATGCCCTGCGACAATCTCGGGGTACCGGGAACGAGGAGAGTGATGGTGAGTGATTTCGGAAGCAGGCGGTCGTGCGGCGCGTTGCGCGCGAGCGATGAAGGAGCCGTCGTCGAGCTCAACGGGTGGATCAACCGGCGACGCGATCACGGCGGATTGATTTTCGTCGACCTGCGCGACCGCGACGGCATCACGCAGATCGTTTTCGATCCCAAGCAGCCGGCGTTTGCCGATGCGGAGCGCCTGCGTCACGAGGACGTGCTGCGCGTTAACGGCACGGTGCGCAAGCGCCCGATCGGGACGCAGAACGCGAAGCTGCCGACCGGCGACATCGAGATCGGCGTAGACCGCGTCGACGTGCTGAACCGTTCGCTGGTGCCGCCGTTCGCCGTCAACACCGACGACGACGTAGAGGAGAATTTGCGGCTGGAGTACCGCTATCTCGACTTGCGCCGCCCGCGGCTGCAGCGCAATCTCACGATACGCCACCGGATCGTCAAAGCGATGCGCGACTACTTCGACTCCCGCGAGTTTCTCGAGATCGAGACGCCGATGCTCATAAAGTCGACGCCGGAAGGCGCGCGCGATTACCTGGTTCCCAGCCGCATTCACCCGGGATCGTTCTACGCGCTTCCCCAATCGCCACAGTTACTCAAGCAGATTCTGATGATCGCCGGTTTCGGCCGCTACATGCAGATCGCGAGATGCATGCGCGATGAAGACCTGCGCGCGGACCGGCAGCCGGAGTTTACCCAGGTCGACGTGGAGATGTCGTTCTGCACGCAAGACGACGTGCTCGAAATCATGGAGACGTGCATGCGCCACGTCTGGCACGAAGTGCTCGGCGTGCACCTGCCTCCATTCCCACGCCTCTCCCACGCCCAAGCGCTCGAACGGTACGGAACCGACAAGCCCGATCTGCGTTTCGGGCTAGAGCTGACCGACGTTACGCAGATATTCGCACATACGGAGTTCGTGGTATTCGCGTCGGTCGTACGAGCCTCGGGGGCCGTCCTCGCGCTGCGGTATCCGGGCGGAGCGGCGCTCTCGCGCCGCGACTTCGACGCGCTTGCCGAGATCGCGAAGGGGCATGGCGCGAAGGGCATGGTTTGGGTATCGTTGGATGCCGGCGGCCCCAAGAGTTCTGCCGCGAAGTTTATCGACGCGGCGACGGCCGAGCTGTTGCGCGAAGCGGTGGGGGCCGAGAACGGTGACGCGATATTGCTCTTCGCGGACGCGCGCGGTGCGGCGGCGAGCGTCGCCGGAAAGATGCGCGCAGAGATCGGCGAGCGCTGCAGTTTGCGCCACCCCGGCGACTTCGCGTTCGCGTGGGTAACGGATTTCCCGCTCTTCGAGCGCGACGAAGAGAGCGGACTGCCCGCGCCGGCGCACCATCCGTTTACGGCCCCCGGGGAGGGCCAGTGGGATCTCATCGACACCGATCCGATGGCGATGCGCGCCCAGCATTACGATATGGTGCTGAACGGCTTCGAGTTGGGAAGCGGCTCCATTCGTATCCACAAGCCGCAGTTCCAGCGCAGGATCTTCGAGATGCTCGGGCTCACCGAAGAACAAATCGAGCAGCGCTTCGGGTTCTTCGTCAAAGCGCTCGACTACGGCGCACCGCCGCACGGAGGAATGGCGCTAGGTATCGACCGCATCGTCATGCTCGCCGTGGGCGAGACGAGCATCCGCGACGTTATCGCTTTTCCAAAAAACCAGATGGCGCGGGACGTCATGATGGATGCGCCGACGTCGGTTCCCGAAAGTTTGCTGCGCGATCTCGCGCTGCGAAGCGCGGCGCCGGTACCGCGACCGCAGGGCGGAGCGCAGTGATGACGAGCCGTCGCATGGGCTTGGCCCTGGCGTTTGGTTTTGCGCTGGCATCGGTCGCGCGCGCAGGCGCTACGACCGATCCCGCATCGCTGGTCGATCCGTTCGTAGGCACGTCGGGGACGAAGACCGGTGGACCGATCGATACGTTCCCCGGTGCGGATGCGCCCTTCGGCATGGTGCAGTGGAGTCCCGACACGCCGTCGCAGCCCGCGGGAGGCGGCTACGCTTACGCGGATACGTCGATCGTCGGTTTTAGCCTTACGCATTTGAGCGGTCCCGGGTGTTCCGTCTTCGGTGACGCCGGCATCTTGCCGACGGTTGGCGACGTCGCGAATCCGGCATCGGCCAAGCAGCCCTTCACGCACTCAACCGAAGTCGCGCAGCCGGGCTACTACGCCGTGACGGTCGGGAATCCGGGCATTCGCACGCAGCTGACCGTCACGCAGCGTACGGGCCTTGGGGCGTTTACTTTTCCGGCGACGGCGCAGGCGAATCTTCTCTTTGATGCGTCGTCGGATCAGGCTGGAGTTACGGCCGCGAGCGTGCGGATCGTCGGCGACAACGAGATCGTGGGTTCGGCGACGAGCGGATCGTTTTGCGGCATGCCCGACGTCTTCACGGTTTACTTCGCAGCCCGTTTCAACCGGCCGTTCGTAGCGCACGGAACGTGGCGCAACGCGCGCGTCACGCCGGACGCGCGGGCCGTTCGCGGTGCCGGTTCCGGTGGTTGGGTGACGTTCGATACGACGCAGAACCCGATCGTAGAAGTCCAAACCTCGGTCTCGTGGGTAAGCGTTGCCGGAGCCGAGGCAAATCTACGCGCCGGCGCGACGACGTGGAACCTGCGGCGCGTACGCGAGGCTCGCTTCGCGCAATGGTCGCGGCTGCTCGGGCGCGTGCGGATCGCCGGCGGCACGCCGGCGGAGCGTCGGGTCTTCTACACCGCGCTCTATCATGCGATGCTCCATCCCAATCTTTATAGCGACGCCGGCGGCCGCTATCGCGGATTCGACGGCCGGGTGCATCGGATCGCGCGCGGTCACCGCGAGTACGCGAATTTTTCAGGCTGGGACATCTATCGTACGCAGATTCCGTTGATCGCGCTACTGGCGCCGCGGAGGACCGGCGATATGATGCGCTCGCTCGTCGATGCGGCCGGGCAGGGCGGTTGGCTGCCGAAGTGGCCGCTTGCCAACGGGTACACGGGCGTCATGGGCGGTGACTCCGCGGATCCCATCCTCGCGGGAGCCTATGCCTTCGGCGCGCGCGATTTCGATGCGCGTGCCGCGCTCGCAGCGATGGTGAAGGGCGCGACGCGAACCACCGGTGCGCCCGGTCAAGGATGGTACGTCGAGCGTCCGGGTCTGGCCGAGTATCTCTCACGCGGGTACGTCGTGAACACGCACACGACGAACGTCTCGCCGGTTCCCAACGGCGCGTCGATGACGCTCGAATACGCGCTCGACGACTTCTCGATTGCGATGCTCGCACGCTCGCTGCACGATCGGCCGATCGCGCGCGAGATGCTGACACGCGCGCAGAACTGGAGCGAGCTCTTCGACACCTCGACCGGCCTCGTCGAACCGCGCGGCCGCAGCGGAGCCTTTCTGGAGACTCCGATCACCGATAACGGGCAGAGCGGCTTCCAGGAAGGTAACGCGGCCCAGTACACCTGGATGGTTCCGCAGAATCTCCGCGCACTCGTCGAAGGTATGGGTGGCGATGCACGCGCCGTCGAGGCGCTCGATGCCTTCTTTACGCATCTCAATGCGGGGCCGAACCAGCCGTACGCGTGGCTTGGAAACGAACCGAGCCTCGGAAGCCCGTGGGCGTACCTTTCGGCAGGCGCTCCGTGGAAGGCGCAGCGCGTGGTGCGTTCGGCGCTCGACCGGCTCTATACCGACGCACCCGACGGGATCCCCGGTAACGACGACCTCGGGACGATGAGCGCGTGGTTCGTGTGGTGCGCGCTCGGTCTCTATCCGCAGAATCCGGCGGTACCGGTGCTCGACGTCGGCGCACCGCTTTTCACGGGCGTTTCGATTCGCGTGCCGGGCGGCGCGCATATCCGGATCGTCGCACCGCAGGCTTCCGATGCGAACGCGTACGTTCGATCGCTGCGCGTGGACGGGCGCCCGTGGGCGAAATCGTGGGTCGCACTCGATACGCACCGCGCGTTGCATCTAGATTTCGTACTCGGATCTACACCGGACGACCGCTGGGCGAGCGCCTCGAACGATGCACCTCCGTCGTACGCGCTCGCGCCGGTGCGGTTCCCGCCCTCCACGCTTGCAGGGTTCTCGCTAGCGCCGGTCGCCGTCGCTCTCAAACCCGGAACGGATGCCTCGGTGAGCTTTGGCCTCGATAACGCGCACGACCCGTTCGGCGTGGGGGTGACGTGGGGAACCGGTGTTTCGAGGGGGTTGAGCGTGTCGCCGCGGAGCGGAACGTTCGCGGCTGCCGGAGGCTCGACGCAACTACGCACCGTGAAGCTCGCCGCCGCCGCGAATCTTGCGAGCGGGCTCTATGACGTTCGCTTTGCGGGCGAGGCCGACAACGGCGCGATCCTGCAATCCGTCACCGCGACGGTAAGCGTGGCACGTACCGGCGAAAGGCTGCGGCTCGCGTACGTCGCGAATTACGGTGACGGGACGCTCACGCCGATCGATCCCCGCACGCAGGCATACGGCGTGCCGATCGCCGTCGGCCAGAATCCGGGCGGGCTGGCGTTTGCGCCGGATGGCCGGCGCCTCTACGTCGCCGACCAAGGCTCGAACGACGTCAGCGTGGTCGACACGCGGCTGCGCCGTACCGTCGCGACCGTGCGCGTGGGAAAGACGCCGGCCGGCATCGGCGTAACGCCCGACGGCGCTACGATCTGGGTTGCAAACTACGGTGACGGCACGGTGCAGCCGATCGACGCGGCTACCTTGAAAGCCGGGCCGGCCATCGCGGTCGGTTCGCAGCCAGAGAATCTCGCGATCTCTCCGGACGGCGCGACGCTCTACGTCGCCGACCAAGGTTCGGATGCGGTGACGGTCGTCGACGTGCACGCGCGCGCGGTGCGTGCCACGATCGCGGTCGGCGCCCGCCCGATGGACGTCGTCGTAGCCCCCGATGGGCGAACGGTCTACGTCAGCGATCAGCGCTCCAACGCCGTCACGCCGATCGACGCAACAACGCTGAAGGCCGGGGCCGCTATTCCGGCGGGTGTCGTACCCCAGGGGCTCGCCATCGGGCCGCGTGGGAAGACGCTCTGGGTTGCCGATTCCGGAAGCGATACGATCGTGCCGATCGATCTCGCTACGCGAACGCCGCAAGCGCCGGTGGTGGTTGGGTTGAACCCGACGCAGCTGCGCTTCGTGCCCGGTAGCGAGATGGCGCTGGTCGTCAATCTCGGTGACGGCGATTGCCAGCCGGTCGATACGCGCAGACGGCGCGCGCTACGGCCGATTCCAGTCGGCGACGTGCCGGTGGCCGTGGCCGTGGCGCCGCGATCGTGATCGGGATCCGAGCGCGCGTCGTCGCGGCGATCGGCGTCGCCATCCTGCTCGGCGCCGCGCCGCCCTCGAACGCGTGCAAGGCGATCGTCGTGCGTGACCGGGGCATCGAGTATCGCGTGCTCTTCGCCAGGAACGGTGCCGTGCAGCGGTACGTTCTCGCGGGCGACCCGCGCAATACGGAGTTAGACCGGGACGTTCGCCTGCAGCTGCAGCGGAGGTATGGGCCGGAGGCCATAGGCGCACCGCCGCTGCGCATCGTCGGCTTTCGCAGGGGCGGCAACGGGCTCATGATTGCGGACAAAGCGGTCGACTCGTGCGGCCGCAGCGTTCCGTTTCATTGACGCAGCAACGCGTTCGCGCGAGCAAAAATCGTATCGAACATCGGTACCGTAAGCTTGCCGGTGTTGGTGTTTTGCCGGCTTGGATGAAACGAGGCGACGAGCGTGATGCGCCGCTTGCCCGAGCGCGCAACGAACTCTAGACCGTGGCCGAACGCGAAGCGAGCCGGCTCTACGAGCCAGCCGCGCTCGCCGAGCGTGGAGAACGCCGCCTGCGTGCCGATCGAGCCAAGACCCACGATGACTTGGACCCGCGCCAGCGCGTCGAACTCCGCGAGCAGCCACGGAAAGCACCTCCGCCGCTGCTGTGGGGTTGGCTTGTTCTGCGGCGGGGCGCAACGCACGGCGGCGGTGATGATGCAGTCGCGCAGTTCGAGTTCGTCGCCGGCCGGCAGCGCCGGCGGCGCGCTTGCAAACCCCGCTCGATGGAGCGCGGGAAAGAGAAAATCCCCCGAAGCGTCGCCGGTGAACATGCGTCCCGTGCGATTGCTGCCGTGGGCACCGGGCGCAAGCCCAACGAGCATTACACGCGCCTGCGGGTCGCCGAACGCCGGAACCGGCTTCCCCCAATACGTGCTATCGCGATACGCGCGTTTCTTCTCCGCTGCGACGCGCGCGCAGTACGCGCGCAGTTCGGGGCATCGCTCGCAGCCTACGACGGCGCGCTCGATCTCGTCGATCGTATGCTCGGCCACGAACGCTACCGGCGCATCTGCTCGCGCACGAAGCCGAATGGAGGCAAATAACAAATTGGACGTATAGACGTGGGTGTAATTCGAGGAAGCCGCGCAAACGCTAGCATAAGCCCGGAAAGCCGAGGCGCGCCAGCGCGGCGTAGCATACGATGCCGGCGGCGGTCGAGAGGTTGAGGCTACGCACGGAATCCGAACGCATCGGGATGCGAAGCGCGCGTTCGGGCTCGCGCGCGAGCAACTCGGGCGGCAGGCCACGCGTCTCTTTTCCGAAGACTAGCATGTCGCCGCGGGCGAAGGGCGCATCCGCGTATGGTCGCAGCGCATGCGCCGAAAGATACCATCGTGTCATTCCGGCCGCGGCGCCGGTAAACGCGTCGAGCGAGGGGTGGACGACGACGCGAATGCGATTCCAGTAATCCAGTCCCGCGCGTTTGAGCTCGCGATCGCCGATACGAAAGCCGAGCGGCTCGACGAGGTGCAACGCACAGCCCGTCGCCGCACAAAGCCGCGCGACGTTTCCGGTATTGGGAGGGATCTGCGGTTCGACGAGCACGACGTGAAGGGGTGCTTCGCGCACGTCGTCGAGCCGCACGATCCGCTCGCGCGGTTGCGCGCTCACGAGTTAAGGATGGACACGTAATCCAACCCGGCCGGCGCGACCACGTACGCGATCCCGCCGCCGCGTTGCCAGACTCGCTCTAGCGCCGCGCGCGGGTAGACCGCGCGCAGTTGCGGGTGCGCGGGATCGTTTACCGCACAGTCTCCCGATGCCGTGAAGCCGCGCAGCACGACCAGGTGGCCGTCGGAGTGCTCGAGCGGTGCGCCCGGCAGTTCGCCGTCCCGCCAGCTGTACGAGATAGCCGGCGGAATACCGGCTTCGATCAACCGCTGCGCGTCTTGGAGGTCGCGCAGGTAGGCGACCACCGCGCGCAGCCCCAGGCTTCCGCTGAACGCGGCGTTGAACGCCCAGTTTCCCGTGCCGTTGTAGGCACGGTCGAAGACGGCGCGGGCCGTTGCGGCGACGTCGTAGTCGATGCCGAAGTACGCGTTGATCATCGAAAGGCTCGTCGGACTGCACCAGCCCCGTTCACCGTCGACGGCGTATTGCGAGCGGGCGGGCACGTCGAGGATGCGCGCGTCGCCCAGGTACGGCAACGAGGGGCGTGCGGTTGCCGGCGTCGCGAAAGCCAGTGCCTGGAAGGGAGTTTCGGGAGCGCGAACTTCGACGCCGTCGAACGGTTCCGTGCTGACGATACGATCGACTTCGACGTGGACGTTCGGGCGCGAATCGCTGAAGGACGTACGCCCCTGCGGCGACCATTGCGCGTACCGTAGCCAAGGCGTTGCCGGTACGCGAGCGCGCAGCAAACGGAACTCGATCGTGCCGCTACCCGCGTAGGTATTCCAACTGAGCACGCCTTCGCGTGCTGGGTCGAAGTAGAGTCGCGCGGACGTCTCGACGTCCGTTACGAATGCCAGCGAAATCGACGTGCCTCCGTTAGGTCCGTATTAGCAACCCGTTAGATCTGCCATTGCCACGCGTTCCACATATCGGTGATAAACGCCGCCGGCTCGTAATGCTTTAGATCGCTGTTGGTCGCGGTATAGGAGTTCTCCCAGTAGAAAAACACGGTCGGAACCAGCTGGTGGATCCGCTCTTCCTCTTGTTGGTAGAGCGCCTTACGCTTCGCGCGGCTGTAGATATGCGCCGCGAGCGCCGACGTGCGGTTGATAACGGGATCGTTTATCCAACTCGTATCGCCGCCGTTGGGTGGAACGAACTTGCCGTTCCAGTTGTTTTCGTTGTCCGGATCGGGCCCGTTCGTGTCGATCGACCACTCGAGGTCGTACTTGCCGCCGTAGATCGGGCCGTCTTGAGCGAAGAGCAGGCTTACCGGATAATTATGAATCTCGATGTCGAAACCGAGCCGCCGCAGTTGGCTTTGAATGTCCACCTCTGCTTCGTTGTTCTCTTGCTCTTTGGTTCCGGTCGAGAGCGTCAAGCGCATCGCGAGCGCACCCTTGTGCAACACTCCGTCGGGAGCCTTCTTCCAGCCGGCCTGCGCCAGGAGTTGCATGGCGTGTTGTGGATCGTAAGGATAGAGAGGGATCGCCGGTGCGGCCCACGAGTTCGGGTAGATGTCGCTCACGGCTAGTTGGTTGTAGCCGTGGTAGACCGTATCGTTGATGCGTTTCCAGTCGATCCCCTCCGCGATCGCAAGCCGGACGCGCGGGTCGCGCAGCTGCGGTTTGCTGCAGTTGATCCCCAGATGACGCCAGTTGGCGATCAGCTTCTTCTCGACGACGATGCCTTTGATGCCGCCCAACCGCGAGATGCTGTTTTCATCGACGCTTGGATAGACGTCGATCTCGTGCGCTGCGAGCTCGTCGAAGAGCGTGTTGGGATCGGGGATGACCTTCCACACGATCTTCTCGAGCTTCGGAGGGCCACGAAAATACCGGCGATTCGCGACGAAGATCAGCGAGCTGCCGTGATTCCACTCTTTCAGCAGAAACGGTCCGCTCGAAATCGGGTCGTTGTTGAACGCTGCATGGTTGAGATTGGGTAACTTTGCCAGCAGATGTGCGGGCAGCGGCGGGTACGACGAACCGCCCATCGCGAGCAGGCCGAGTATCGCGGCTTCGGGCCGCTTGAGGTGGATGACGATCGTATAGTCGTTAGGTGTGGCGACCGATGCGATATCGTCCCAACCGTAGCGCGTCTTCGTGTTGTTGGCCGGGTTCATGACCGCGCTATAGGTGAAGGCCCAGTCCTTCGCGGTCAGCGGAGCGCCGTCGGACCATACGACGCCTTTGCGCATATGGACGGTGATCGTCTTTCCGTCCTTGCTGATGCCGCCGTTCTTGCGGCTGGGAACTTGCGTCGCGAGATCCGGGATGTACTCTCCGTTTTTGTCGTAGCGCAAGAGATACGAATAGATCAGCGCGTCGGCGTTGTCGGCCGCGGCCGTATGTGTGAACAGCGGATCGAGCCCGTCGGGTTCGTCGGGTTCGCCCAGGCGCAACGTCCCGGGAATCGTCCACGGATTGTGGCCACCCGGCGGAGTAGGCCCACTCGAAACGCGGCTGCACGCGGCGAGCGCGGCGATGGCGAACAGTAGGGCAAGGAGCGCGCGCGCGGCCTTCACGCCGGAGGCTCCGCGAGTGGGCGCCGTCTGTGCAACTGCGGTGCGATCGCGTCGTACAGCGCGTGAGCGCCGAAGCGGACGATGTCGTCTGCAGGCAGCGCCGTCTCGTTACGGGCTCGCTCGATCTCGTAACGAGCGCGATCGTCGGGTAACCCATACGTATTGAGAGCGAGGCCGGCCACGCGCGCGGGCTTTACGGTCGCGCAGAGCGTCTCGTACAGCGAGATGAGCTCGCGGTAGGGCAGAACCGGGGTGTTGAAGCCGCCGATGGCCGTGCGCTTCACGTCGGCGACCAGCAATAGGGCGTCGGGCGCGGCTCCGAACAGGAGCGCGAGCGTCACGGGCGCGTAGGCGGGATGGTTGATGCTGCCTTGTCCTTCGACGAAGATATACTCCGGATTGCGTGCGGCGGCCTCGAGTACCAGTTGTTCGGTTGCACCCGGTGCAAAGTCGGCGATGACGCGATCGATCGAGACGCCCCAGCCTGCGATCATGATTCCGGTTTGACCGGTGGGCACGAACTCGGCCCGGCGTCCCCGATCCGCTGCGGCGCGCGCTAGCTCCAGCACGACGGTCATCTTGCCGACCGAACAATCGTTGCCGACCGCGAGCAGCGTCGGCTGCTTCACCCCGTAGACGGCGCCGGAGAAGAGCGGAACGTCCGGCGGCTTGCGGACGTCCCATATCGGTGCGTTGTGCTCGAATGCGGCGGCGGCGAACTCCGGATCGTCCGCCAGCATATCGTGCAGCCCGCTAACGACTTCGAGCCCGGCGCGCAGCGCCGCGATCACCTCCGCTCGCCAGTGCGCGGGGAGTTTTCCCCCAATCGGCGCGGTTCCGATCAAGAGCGAAGTGGGGCCGTACTGCAATCCGGCGGCGACGCTGGAAACGATCGGCGCGGAGCACGGCAGATGTGGCAGCACCTCGCGTACCGTCTTACCCGCGAGTGCCGGATCGACGACGGCGACGGTTTCGTCGGATCCGTAGCGGATGACGCCGTGCGCCGTCTTCGCATCGTCGGCGAACTGACCGGGGGCTAGAATCAGATAGCGCCTCATCTAACGCTTAGCCCCGGTAACGCCGAGCCCCGGCCCGTCCGGCAGAACGATTTTGCCGCGTTCGTAGGTAATGCCGGCGAACGGGTCGCCCTTGGTGAGAAAGGGACCGTCTATATCGGCCCAGTCGACCAGTGGCGAGATCTGCGCGGCGGCGGTGGCCGAGACCTGGCTCTCGACCATGCAGCCTAGCATCACTTTCAGGTGCAGGGCGCGCGCGGTGTGGATCATGGCGATGGCACCGCGTATGCCGCCGGTCTTGACCAGTTTTACGTTCACACCGTCGACGCAGCCGGCTAACCGCGGCAGGTCCGCCGCGGTCAGCGAATCCTCGTCGGTGACGATCGGAATCTTGCTGCGTTCCTTGATGTAGCGCAATTGTTCGGGCCGGCCGGCGGGAATCGGCTGCTCGCAGAACTCTATCCCGAATCGTTCGATCTCGCCGAGAATGCGGACGGCGCGTTCGGCGTCCCAGCCTTCGTTGGCGTCGATGCGTATCGTGCCCGCGTATTTGGAGCGGATCAATTCGATGGTCTCGATCTCCGCGCGAACGTCGCCCAAACCGAGCTTCACTTTCATGATGGGGTGATCGCCGATCTCGGCGACCTTCTGCAGCGTGAGCGCCGGGTCGCCGATGCCGATCGTGAAGGAGGTGACCGGCGTCTTCTCGGGGTTGAGGCCCAGCAGGCGGTAGAGCGGCTTTCCGCAGTCCTTGCCGATCAGGTCGTGCAGCGCGATATCCAGCCCGCAGCGTGCGGCCGGGGGAATATCGCTGGTCAGCAATTCGTCGAGCAGATACGGGTCGTCGGCTCGCAACGGGTGCTCGCGAAAAAAATCCGCAACGCTTTCGACCGATTCGCCATAGCGCGCGATCGGGACGCTCTCACCGAGTGCTTCGATTCCGTGCCAGTGCAGCCGGAAGAGCGCCGTTCGCGCGACGTTTTCGACACCGCGCGCAATCTTGAAGGGATGTACCAACGGAATTTCGAGCGTTTCCAGCGAGAGGCCGAGTGCTGTCATTCGTTGCGGATTCAACCTAATACGCGCAGCTCCTCGAACGCTTGCGGCACGCATCGGCAGGCAACCGGAATCCGGCGGCGGTCTTTTGCGTTCTGTCAAGACTTGACCGCAATGGTACAGTCAAAGCATCGACTGCGCGTGACGCGCACCGCATCATAGGTGCTGGACCAACGAAAACACCTAGGGAGCATCAGCTCCGGATACGACCGAGTGGCCGGGCTTCGTGCCTACCGCTCTTGCGCCCGGGCCGCACCCACCTGCGAGAAAGCAGGTTCAATACCTCGTGCGGAAGACGTTACGTGCGGTCGATCCACCTCTCCGCTCGTGCGGCACGCCACCAGACCAGCGCCTCGCGCACGCCGCCGGCGCTTGCCGTTCCGGCAGGCCGGTCCAGGGCGAGGAAGCCGGCGTATCCGGCCAGTAACCCGAGCGTCCGTTCGCTCTCCTCGTGAGTGGCATCGACGTCTTGCCAGGCGATTACGACCTTAGGAAGAAGAGCGCCGGGCTCGTCGCTCGCATCGAAGGCCGGGAACTCGGGGCCGAAACGCAGCCAGGCGGAGTCGGTTTCCTTCGCGACGCGTTTGAGGTCGCGGGCCGTCGCCGCAAAGGTTCCGCGCGCGTTGCGCAAGGCGAGCGTCACGTTGGCGTGCTTGGCAAGCGAACAAGCCTTGCCCAGACGTTCGAGTGCGTCGCTCCACGAGGCGTCCGTCTCGGCTTGGAGTTGCGAGGCGAGCAGCGGCGCTCCCACGGCGAGCGCCAGATCGAGCGTTCGCGCGATGCCCGCTTCGTCGCTTCCGAAGGCGGCGTCGTCCCTGACGGCCGCGACCGTCAACCCCAAATCAGCGGCCATCTTTTTTACTTGGGCGAGGTAGTCGCCGTCGGTTCGCGGAAAATGGCGCACGTCAAAGACGACGCCGTCGGCTGCAAGCTCGTGCGCGCATAGTTCGATCCATTCGAGTTGTGTGAGGTCGCCCCCGGAGATGCTGCGATCGAATGCCGTGCTCGAGCAGGCCAGCTTCATAGGCGCCCACGTTTCGACTGCTCGAGGGAAGGCCCTGCGCTCATGAACATCGCCGTCGGAGCCGATCATGCCGGCTTCGGATACAAGGACCGCATCGCGCAGCTATTGCGCGAGCAAGGACACGACGTGTTGGATTTCGGGACCTGGGACGAGACTCCGGTCGACTACCCGCAGTATGGATTCGCCGTCGGGGAGGCGGTGGCGTCGGGGCGGGCGCACCGAGGCATCGTCGTCTGCGGCTCGAGCCTGGGTATCGCGATAGCCGCCAACAAGGTTCCGGGAATCCGATGCGCGCCGGTAACCGAACCCCTCTCGGCCGAGCTCGCGCGCCGGCATAACGATGCGAACGTTCTCGCGCTTTCGGAGCGGCTGACGGGATGGGAGATGGCCGCGCGCCTGCTCGACGTTTTCATGGAGACGCCCTTCGAAGGCGGGCGCCACGCGCATCGCGTCGGGCAGCTCTTCGAGTACGGCGACGAACAGCGCGCGCGAACGCTGGCTGCGGTCGAAGCCGGCAAAGTTACGGGCGCGCGCACGCCCGAAGCCGACCTCCGGGCGGGTGGGCGATGAGTGCCCGCAGCAAGCTCGTCGCGATATTTGCCGTATCGGCGATCGTCGGCGCGTACGACACCTATGCCGCGATCCACGGCCACGGGCACCGCTTCCTCGCGTGGGGATTGGGGGCCCTAATGATCGTCATCGCGCTACTCTCGCTTCGCAAACTCGTCCGCCGCGACTACACGAACTCCTGGTGGTAACCACGGAAGGCACGATGTACGAAATGAACGTTCTCCAACTCGACTCGCTGCAGCAACAGGATCCCGACGTCTACGCGGCTATCCAAAACGAAGATCGTCGCCAGCGGCAGAACCTCGAGCTCATCGCTTCGGAGAACTACGCGAGCAAGGCCGTTCGCGAAGCGATGGCCTGCATCATGACCAATAAGTACGCCGAGGGTTACCCCGGCCGGCGTTACTACGGCGGCTGCGAGTTCGTCGACGTGGCCGAGACGCTCGCGATCGACCGGCTGAAATACCTCTTCGGTGCCGATCACGCCAACGTTCAAGCGCACGCGGGAGCGCAGGCCAACATGGCGGTCTTCATGACTTGTTTGCAGCCCGGCGATACTGTGCTCGGGATGTCGCTTGCACACGGCGGCCACCTTACGCACGGCACGAAGGTCAGTTTCAGCGGCAAGCTCTACAACGCGATCGCATACGGCGTACGCGCGGAGACGGAACTGATCGATTTCGACGAGGTTCGGCGTTTAGCGCGTGAGCACAAACCAAAGATGATCGTCGCCGGTGCGAGCGCGTATCCGCGAACGATGGAATACGCACCGTTCCGCGAGATCGCCGACGAAATCGGCGCCGCGCTCATGGTGGACATGGCGCACATCGCCGGTCTGGTGGCGGCCGGCCTGCACCCTTCGCCGGTGCCGCTCGCGGATTTCGTCACGTCGACTACGCACAAGACGCTGCGCGGGCCGCGTGGCGGACTCGTACTGAGCAAAGAACGGTGGGCGCAGGCGCTCGACAAGTCCATCTTCCCGGGCATTCAGGGGGGCCCGTTCATGCACCTGATCGCGGCCAAAGCGGTGGCGTTCGGCGAAGCGCTGCGGCCGGAGTTTGCAGAGTATCAGCAACAGGTTATCCGCAATGCGGGGGCCATGGCGCAGGAGTTCCAGCGCGGCGGTCTACGCCTCGTAGCGGGCGGCACAGACACGCACCTAATGCTGGTAGACGTCTCGGTCAAAGGTCTCACCGGCAAGGCGGCGGAGAGTTATCTCGACGAGATCGGCATTACGGTCAACAAGAATGCCATACCCTACGACCGGCAGAAACCGACGGTGGCGAGCGGCATCCGCATCGGCACGCCGGCGATCACGACGCGCGGTTTCGCCGAAAGCGAGTGCCGCGAAGTCGCGCGCATCATCTGCGAGGGACTCGACGATATCGCCGAGCGCGCCAAGATCGAAGCGTTGCGCGGCCGGGTCCGCGAGCTCACCGATCGCTACGGCGTGCCGTAGCGCCTCGGCTCGGCGCCCCGAAGAGCACCGGCTCTGGCGGCAGATAGCCGGTATCGCTCCGGGCGCCGAGGCCGGCGACAGGCTTCGGCCGATCCGAGCCCAAACACTTTACGCCGAAAAGATGGCACACAACGACACGCTTTACGTCGTCGATCACCCGGCGGTCGCCGACCGCCTCGCTCGCATTCGCGACCGCGACACGCCGACGCCGGTTTTCCGCAAGATGCTCGAGGAGGTGGGTGCGTTCTTAGCCTACGAAGCTACGCGCGATCTTCCGCTCCGCGCGGAGCGCGTAACAACGCCGCTTACGCAGATGACGGCCCAGCGCATCGCGACGCGTCCCGTCGTCGCTCCGATACTGCGCGCGGGACTCGGCCTGCTGCCCGGGTTCCTCGCCGTGATCGACGACGCCGTCGTCGCGCATTTGGGTTTCTATCGCGATCCACAGACGCTGCAGCCCGTGCCCTACTATGCGAACGTGCCGGACGATCTCTCCGAGCGGCACGTGTTCGTGCTCGACCCGATGCTCGCAACGGGGAATTCTGGAGCGGCTGCGCTCGAGGCACTCACCACGCGCGGCGCGCGGCAGCTCACCTTCGTCAGCTTGATCGCAGCGCCCGAAGGCATTCGGCGCATCCACCAGGCGCACCCGGACGTCCGCGTCGTCACCGGCGCGCTGGACGAGCGCCTGAACGACCACGGTTACATCGTGCCGGGACTGGGCGATGCCGGCGACCGCATGTTCGGGAGCACGAGCTCCGTGCCCGTCTCCGTGCGGCCTAGGCAATAAACGCTTATTCGGCAAACAGGAGACGCCATGCGCCCTGATTGGGACGAGTATTTCATGCACATCGCACGCACGGTTGCCACGCGCGCGACGTGCCCTCGCGCCCTCGTCGGCTGCGTTCTCGCGCGCGACCACCGCATTTTAACGACGGGTTACAACGGGTCCCCCCGCGGCGTTGCGCACTGTACCGAGGTCGGCTGCACCATCGTAGGCGATCACTGCATGCGCGCGGTGCATGCCGAGGCAAATGCCGTCGTGCAGGCCGCGCTACACGGCGTGAACGTCGCCGGTTCGACGGCCTACTGCACGCACCAGCCGTGCGTCAATTGCTCGAAGCTCTTGATCAGCGCGGGCGTACGCAAGATCGTCTACGAGACCGCCTACCCCGACGCGGTCGCGGAGCGCCTGCTGGGCGAGGCCGGCGTCGCGCTCGAGCTCTTCGCCGTGGCTGGGGCCGCGCGCTCGTGAACGTCTTTTACCTTTACGTAGCAGCGTTCGCGCTGGCCGCTGCGACGGCTGCGTTCGCCGCACCGCTGATCTGCCGGCTCGCGACCCATCTCGGCGTGATCGATGCGGTCGGCGACGACCGGCGCGTGCACGAAGTGCCAACGCCGCGAATCGGCGGGATCGCCGTCTATTTCGGATTCGCGTTCGCGCTCTTCGCCGTCCTGGGCATTGCGCTCGCACACGTCCACGGCTTCTTCCCTCGCGATCCGCACGAATCGCTGCGCGGCCAACTGCTCGACCAGTTCACCTCGGTTCACAATCTCGTCGGCCTGTTGTTTGGAAGCATGCTCATCCTGGGGGTCGGGCTTTGGGACGACGTGATGCACATGCGCCCGCGCAACAAATTGCTTGCGCAAATTGTGGTGGCGCTGATTTCGATGGTTTACGGCTTCGTCATTACCGGAACCAAGAACCCGTTCGACCACGATCCGAATACGAGTTGGATCGCGTTTCCGCTCTGGGTCCAAGTTCCGCTGACGTTGCTATGGTACGTCGGCATGATGAATGCGATCAACTTCATCGACGGTCTCGACGGGCTTCTTTCGGGGGTCACGGCGATCTCCGGCGTCTTTCTTTTCGCGATCGCGTTCCTGCACGGCAATCCGGTCGTCGCGCTGGTCGTCCTCGCGCTTGCCGGCGCGGCCTTGGGGTTTCTTCCCTACAACTTCAATCCCGCACGGATATTTTTGGGCGACTCGGGCTCGCTCTTCATCGGATACGTCTTCGCGACGATATCGATCATCGGCGCGAGCAAGACGGCGATCGCCATCGGCTTGATCGTTCCCCTGATCATCCTCGCCCTCCCGATCCTGGACACGGCTGCGGCCATCTACCGGCGCGCGCGTTCCGGGAAGAAGATTACCGAGGCGGACAGGGGGCATTTTCACCATCAACTCATCTTTCGCTATGGGCTTAACGTCCGCCAAGCCGTCCTGCTGATCTATGCGCTTTGTTTCGTGCTCGGCGCTGCGGCGCTGTGGCTCTCGAGCGGCTGGCATACCTCCCCTCTCGTGCGATTGTGAGCAGGCTCAAAGTAATGACGGTGTTCGGCACGCGGCCGGACACGATCAAAATGGCGCCCGTGGTGCGAGCGCTAGCCGCGCATCCGCAGATCGAACCGGTGGTCTGCGTGACGGCTCAGCACCGCGAGATGCTCGACGACCTGCTCGCGTTGTTTTCGATCGAGCCGCACTACGATCTGGACGTCATGACGGCCGACCAGACGCTCACGCAGATCACGACCCGAGTGCTCGAGGGCATGGAACCGGTGCTCGTGCGAGCCCGGCCCGACGTCGTGCTCGTGCACGGCGATACGACGACCAGCACGTCGGCGGCGCTGGCGTCATTCTACGCGCACCTCCCCGTCGGTCACGTCGAGGCTGGCCTGCGTACGAGCGATCGCTGGCTGCCGTTTCCTGAAGAGATGAATCGCCGGCTCACCGGCGCGATCGCCTCGTATCACTTCTCTCCCACGCAGCTCGCGAAGCGGCACCTGCTGCAGGAGAACGTAAGAAGCGAAGACATCATCGTCACCGGCAACACCGTGATCGATGCCTTTCTCGCCACCGCGCGACGCACCGACCTGCCGCGCCCCCCGGGTTGGGAACGCCTGGATCCCGAGCGCCCCATCGTCGCGGTTACCGCCCACCGGCGCGAGAACCATCCGCACATGGTCGAGATCTGCGAGGCTATGCGCGCGATAGTCGAGCTCCCGGTGCATCCCCAGATCTACTGGCCGGTTCACCCCTCTCCGCATGTGCGGCCGGTCGCGCACCGGCTCCTGGGCGGCGTACCGGGCGTCGTCCTGGTCGAACCGGTGAACTATGCCGAGATGGTCGCTGCCGTGGCGAGTTGCAGCTTCGTGCTCACCGATTCCGGCGGACTGCAAGAGGAGGCGCCGTGCCTCGCCAAGCCGGTGCTGGTCATGCGTGAGGAGACCGAGCGTCCGGAAGGTCTAGGGGCCGGGACGCTCGAGCTCGTCGGGCCGCACGGCCCGCGGATCTTCGAGGCGGCACGCCGGCTGCTAACCGACCGCGCGGCTTACGACCGGATGGCGCAAGCGCACAACCCCTACGGCGATGGCCGCGCCGCCCAGCGCATCGTGGCGTGGCTGCTGGCCCGGCTGCGAGGCGGCTCGTACCCGGCGCCTTTCGGCGAGGGTGAGGCCGCCCCGTGAAGACGATGCCTCTGGTCGGGGCAGGAGCGGGCTTCGTTGCGGCCGTCGGCCTCGGCGTCGCGGCGGGTGTGCTGCTAGCCCAGCAGACGGGCCGATGGATGTGGGTGCTCGGCGGCCTGATCGCCGGCCTCGCGCTCGGCGCGTACGGGGTCTACCGCTTGCTTCGTTCCGCGCTCTGAACCGTGGGCGAGCCGCCGCGCCTGGAGCAGGAAACGCTACCGGGCCGCCGTAGTTACAGCCCCGCCGAAGCCGCCGCTACCTACCGTAAGATGAAGTGGTCGGTTGGCTTAGGATCGTTGTTGCCGGCCGCCCTCCTCGCGCCACTGATCGCCCACTGGTATCCGGTCCCCGGTCTGGCGCTCGCGGTCGGGGGGCTTTGCGGCATCGCAAATTCGCTCTTGACTATGTACGGAAACGAGCGCCTCGTCGATGGCCGGAGCGTCGGGACGTTCGTCTTAAGTAGTTTTCTGCGGATCGGTCTCTTCGGTATAGTTCCGGTGGTGTTGACGCTCCGGGCACCGTCGGTTTTGACGCTCGGTTCTTACTTCACCGGATTTTTTACGCCGCTGGCGCTCTACGGGATCGCCGTGCGGCGCGCCGACATGCAAGAGAAGACGTGCACGAACAAATAGGCGACCATGTTATCTGGCACGTGCCCGTCCTGGGCGAGGTGCACGGAGATACCATCGTGATGACCTGGGTCGTCATGTTGTTGTCGTTGGCGTTCTTCTGGTGGATTGCGGCGAGCTACCGCTCGCCCCGCGTCCTCAAGCGAGCGACGATCTTCGAAGGGCTCATCAACTACCTATCGGATCTGGCGATCGGCGTCTTGGGCCGCAACGGGGAACCGTTCGTCCCCTTCTTCGTAAGCCTCTTCATCTATATCTTCCTCTTGAACCAAGTCGGTTTCATCCCGCTGAAGCTCATGGGTTTCGCCTACGGCGGCTCGCCGACCAGCGATCTCAATACCACCGCCGCCTACGCCGTGCTCGTCTTTGTGATGATTCAGGTCGTAGCTGTGCGAAAGTACGGGCTCGGATTCTACAAGCATTTTGCCAAACCGTTCTGGCCGCTTCTTCCGCTCAACATCATCGAGGAACTCGCCCGGCCGGTAACGCTCTCGCTGCGACTATTCTTCAACATCTTCGTCGGCGAGATTCTGTTATACGTCGTAAGCGAAATCATCGAATCCCACGTGAAAATCGGTTTCTTCGACCTCTCGCTGGCGGCAGCGTTCGTTCCCATCCTCATCCAGTTTCTCAATTTCTTCATCGGTACGGTCCAGGCGTTCGTCTTTACGCTATTGACGATCGTCTATTTGGCGATGGCCGTCGGCGAAGAGCACTAACGCAACGAATCCCATTTCGAAAGAGGAGCATCGTGACTTCTGCAACTCTCATCGTATTTGCCGGCATCATCGGTTTTTCGCTGATCATGGCAGCGGCCGCGTTCGGCTCGGCGATTGGCGACGGTAACGTCGCGGCCAAAGCCGTGGAAGCGATCGCGCGCCAGCCCGAAGCGCGCCCGAACATCTTGACTTTCATGTTCTTAGGCGTCGGCGTGCTTGAAGTCTTCCCGATCATCGGGCTGGGCTTCGCGCTCTACTTGTTCTTCGTGGTGGCGAAGGTCCCGGCGATGGTCACCACGCTGCTCGCACACTAGGTTTTCGGCCGGGCACGAGAGCGATGTTTCTCAAGATCGACGGGACATTCGCCGTCCAGATCATCAACTTCGCGATATTCTTCGTGCTGTTGAACGCGATTTTTTTGCGTCCCGTCGGCCGCGCGGTGCGCGCTAGGCGGGCGTATATCGACGCTCTGCTCGACGAGCGGGAACGGTTTCAGACCGAAGCCGTGTCGCTACGCGCGCAGGCCGAGAACATCCGGGCTGTCGCGCGGCGAGAGGCGGAGCATGCGTTGGCGAGAGCTCGGGCCGAAATCTCGAACCAGACGGCGGAGTCGGCGGCCCGGTACGCGCGAGAGGTTGAGGAGATCGTCGCCGCGGCCCATCGCACCGTCGACGGCGAATTGAAGATGGCGCGAGTGCGTGAGCCGCAGACCGTTCGCGAACTTGCAGGTCTCATGGTGGCGCGGGCCATCTCGGAGGGCGCACGATGAACTACAACGCGATCTCCGTCGCGAGCCAGGGTCTCTCCGCGCTGCTCTTCATGGGCGTACTGATCTTCCTGTGGTTCAAATTCGCTCAACCGGCGGTAGCCGCGGCGCAGGAGGCGCAGAACCGAGAGATTGCCGAGAACGAACGGTATCGCGACGAGTCGCGAGCCGCTATCGCCCGGCTACGGCAGGAGATGGCGGATGCGCGCGGCGACGCCCAAGCGATTGCGGAGCGCGTCGCCATCCAGGCCGAAAGAGAGCGAGTCCAAGCGCTCGCCGAGGCCCGCGAATCGGGGGAGCGCGCCTTGAACAACGCCCG